>CAYMME010000052.1:0-25421 GCA_964391465.1 uncultured Planctomycetales bacterium | reverse complement strand
GCGTCCATTGATTGGCCGACTACCTCGCTCGCTGCTGCTACATGCTGCGACAGGGTCACTTCGTCGCGGACGTGGCCCTTTACTCCCCCCTGGCCAATCAATGGACGCACGATGTGCTCAACGCCCGCCGCTGGACGAGGGACTTCGACTGGGGCGAACTGGGTAAGTTGCTGGTGGCCAACGGCTACGATTTCGATCTGCTCAACGACGATGTCCTGCAGAATCACGCCCGCGTCACGGACGGGAGGATTCGCGTGCGCGAGATGGAGTACAAGCTGCTCATCCTGCCCAACGTGGAAGCCCTGCCCCTCAAAACGCTCGAGTTCATTCGCGGCTACGTCCAACAGGGTGGCGTCGTGATCGCCGTGGAACAGGTCCCCACGCGTTCGGTCGGGCTGGTGGACTGCGACACTCGTGACGTGAAGCTCAGAGCCATCAGCACGGAGATGTTTGGCGTGCCGCGCGGCTCGGACGACACAGCGCCGCGAGACATCGGGAAGGGCCGAACGTACGTCGTCAAACAGGTGATGGATCGAACCGACGTGCTGGAGCGGCGCAGCAGCGCACTGGATCCGTTCGCCAACACGCTCCGCGCGCACACGCCGCCGGATTTCGGCATCGACTTCGCCTTGGAGGGCATGCGCGAGAACGGCGGTCTGACCTTCGTGCACCGGCGGGCCGAGAACACCGACATCTACTTCGTGACCAACATTCAGGACCGACCGAGCGAAATCCCCGTGACCTTTCGCGTGAAGGGAAGAGTACCCTGGCGCTGGGACCCCTACCGTGGCGAGATTTCGCGGATCTACGGCTATCGGCGGAACGATGACGGTACGGAGATCCCCCTGCGGCTGGCCCCGTATGCGTCCACGTTCATCCTCTTCGCCGACGAGCAGGACGCCGGACACGTGAGCCGCACCGATCTCGACGAGATCGTTCGCGTGGAGGGCAACACGGTCGAAGCGCGAGCGACCCGCAACGGCACGCAGGCCGTCACACTGGCCCGTGCGGGCCGCGCGACCACGCAATCGATCACGGTCGAAAACCTGCCCGCCCCGTTGCGGATCGGCGGATCCTGGAAACTCACGTTGGAGTCCGCCCACTTCCCCGCGGTGCGAAGAACGCTCACCGATCTGACGTCCTGGACGACCGATCCGGACACGCGACACTTCAGCGGCACGGGTCGATACGAGATCCGATTCGAGCTGCCCAAAGCCTACGCGCGCGATGATCTCGAGCTGCGGCTCGATCTCGGTCGGGTCGGCAACTTGGCGGAGGTCCGGCTCAACGACAACGGAGTCGGCACCGTCTGGATGCGGGGGCAGACGCTGGACGTGAGCGACGCCGCGCGTGAGGGCGAGAACCAACTCGTCGTGCTGGTCACGAACACTCTGATCAACCGTGTGTCGTCCATGACCGGACCCCTACCGATTCCGGAACATCTCGTCGCTCACTACGGGAAGGCCGTGCGCAACGTCGCAATGGGCAGCCACAGCCCCTTCGAATTCAAGGCCCTGCCGGCATCCGGCCTGCTCGGACCGGTCAAGATCGTCGCGGGCAAGAAGGTGACCGTGTCCGTCAGGTAGCGTAGTGTGTCACGCAGACTGCATTCCCTCCAAACCGTCCCGATGTACATCGGGATAAGGGAGCGGCAATGCTTCGCCTTGCCGCGACCGCTCCCTTACGGTCGCGGTTCGGATCAGATGCGTTCCGCCGACACTGAGCCGTCACAGCAGGATCCACATTGGGCTCGTTTCGCGGACCCGGCAGTGGTACAATGCTTGCCCATTGCCCGGCGTACCTCTCGGGAGCTGAGCCATGTCATTGTCCGACGAACTCCACAAGGGAACGGTCATCCGGCACGAAGGGGAGTTGTTCAGCATCCTGGACCACCAGGTGCGCCGGACCGGCAAGCAGCGAGCCACCGTCCACGTCAAGCTGCGCTCCCTCAAGAGCGGACACACCGGCGAGCGCACGCTGGACGAGCTGGGCACGATCGAGGAGGTGGCCACGGAAATCCGCCACATGCAGTACCTGTACGCGGCCGGGCAGGAACGGGTCTTCATGGATACGGAGTCGTTCGAGCAGTACCCGCTTGGAGAGGATTTCCTCGGCGACGCGATCCCGCTGCTGATGGAGGAAGAGGTTTACCGATTCATGACCATCGAGGGACAGCCCGTGTCCATCCAACTGCCCAGCTCGGTGGCACTCGAAGTGGTGGACACGGCACCGCCGGAGCATGCCGGCGGAGCGACCAACGTGCACAAAGAAGCGAGGCTGGCGAGCGGATTGACCATTCACGTCCCGCTGTTCATCAAGAACGGCGACCGCGTCCGCGTGAAGTGCGACAGCCACCAGTATCACGGCAAGGAGACCTAGTGGTCCGTCACCGTCCGGAGTTCGGGTTGGGTGCCACTGGCGGCTTGTCCGCCAGTGCAGGCGCGCGGCAAGCGCACGGGCAGGCAAGCTGCCCGTGGCACCCGAACAACAAGCTGTGACGGACCGCCAGGCCGGGCGTCCCATCCTTCGTCCCGGCGCGCCGGGATTTGCGAAGGGTGAGGGACGGATGACGCAACCTTCCTGCACTTTGGTCATCCACTGACAGTGCCCGCATTGGCGAGAGACCCTCGTGCGCCCCGTTGCGTTTCCGGGCACCGCGGCCTACAAGTTCCCGGTGTCATCTTCTTCGAAGAGAGGATCGAATGATGTACGCTTCATTCAGCGAAGCACTAGGAACGCTGGTCCCACCACTGATGGTTCATCCGCGTCGTTATCGCCGCTCGCCGTTCGGTGAGACTCGGGCGATCGCGGTCTACGTCTGCACTGCCTGTCTCGGCATGGCCGTAGCATCGGCCTCAGCGCAGGAAGCCGGCCGGCCTATTGATGTCGTGCCGTTCGGCGCACCCATGCAATGGGACCAAGACGGGAAGGACTACGGCATCATGTGGGAAGACGCCCGCGACGTGTTTCGCGTGGTCGCAGTCTTCGCCGACGCGGGCGCCGTACCCGACCCGAAGACGGTGCGGCTGCAATACTGGCAGTCATCGTGGCCACAGAAGCGAATCCCACGCGATCAGCCGTCAGGGGCCGGCAGCTCCGGCTGGCTCGACATCGGCGACTGGTTTCAAGGCGAGTGGAAGGCGGCCGATGCGAAGCTCAGCGTCTCGGGTTCGGCGTACACCTTCACGTTCAACCCCGTCAACGCGAAGGAGTTCCCGCGTCTCGGCGACTTCGCGGCGCTCTACCGTTCTACGCTGAAGCTACGGCTGCTCGGCGACGCCCGGCTGCCGAAGATCGCCTCATTCAAGGCCTACACGGATTCGGTCTGGCGCCCGCTTGCCGTCGAGATCGAGTGGGGGGGAACGGCCGATGAGGAACAGGTCTGGGACGGTCGGCTCGAGGCGTTCAACGGAATCGTTCAGAAGGTCGAGCCGTTGTCGGCCGGCGGCGCCGTGGGTGTTGCTTCCGACAACACCTGGCAATCGAAGGTGCGCGGCAAGACGAACGGCATCCGGGCGCGCATCCTGTACGCCGAGACCAAGGGGCATAACTCGTTCGACAGAACCGTTGTGACCGTGCGGGCGACCGCAGAGACCTTCTCGTTTGCGGCCGCGGATCTGCTGCGGGCCGGACACATCTTCATTCCGGATTTCGGCGTGCTCGTTCGGCGTAGCGGCGAGAACGTGACCTACGCCTCGGCCGACCGGGCGCGGCAATCGAGCACGAACAAGGATCTCTACTCGCGCGTCGTCGACATGCCGGAGCAGACGTTGGCGCGAGCGTGGGACGATGTGCCGACCAAGGCCCCGCACTACATCCCGTTGACGTTCGAGGGCAGCCGGCAGCACTTCGGCGTCGACGAGCACGGGAACGTATTCTGCATCAAGAACTGGATCTCGCGCCTTCGCGGCCGGGACACGGACCGCTGTCTGTGGGGCTATCGGATCGAGTACCGGTTCGGTCTGCCCGACGCGCGGCCGGTCAGCCGCCATCCGGTGGACGGCTACCTGCCCATGATCGTGACCGCCTGGGAACAGGACGGCGTCCGCTATCGGCAGGAGGCGGTCGTCGTCCCGCTCGACGGCGTCCCGCCGGCGGGCGAGCGTGTCCGCGCCGATGATCCGCTGGTGCTGATGAGCCGAATCCGGATGAGCCGGATCGGTGAGGCCGAAGCCGTCGAAGCGCGTCTTGATTGCAGTGTCGTGTCGGCAAAGAAGCCCGAGAAGCTGACGCTCGACGGAGATCGTATCCTCAGCCCCGTTGCGGATGGTCCGAAGCGTCTGCGCATGCTCGTGACTTCGCCCGACGCTGCCGATGCATATGGACTGGCCGCACGCAACGGTCAGGTGAAGTACAGCGCACGACTGACGGCCGAGGCGCCGACGCGAACCGTCGACATCGCCATCCCCTACGTCACGTTCACTGCGCCGGCAGAGTGGGAGCGGCTTCGCTCGATACAGTTCGACGACGCCTTCGCTGCAATCCGTGCGTACTGGCGCGAACGCATTGCGGCTAGTGCTCAAATCGAGACGCCCCAGCCGATGATCAACGACTACTACCGGGCCCACGCCGCTCACCTGCTGATCAACACCGAGCGCGAGGTCGGCGACAGCCTGCGATACATGGTCAAGGTTGGGACGTTTCACTACGGTGTGTTCGCCAACGAGTCGTGCATGATGATCAGTGACCTTGACCGCCGCGGGTACCACGAGCGAGCGGAGGAGGCGCTCGAAAGCTGGCTGCACTACCAGGGAAGCGTAGGCCTGCCGGGCGACTTCTCGACCACCAAGGGCCAGCTCTACGGCGTGGCCGGTTACGAGGCCGGCGGCTACAACCAGCACCACGGCTGGGTGCTCTGGTGCCTCGGCGAGCACTACTGGTACACGCGCGATGCGGCCTGGCTTCGCCGCGTTGCTCCCCACATCGTCGAGGGCTGCGAATGGATCATTGGCGAGCGCCGGCGAACCATCGAGGCAGCCCAGCGCACGCCGATCCGTGCCATCGAGCGCGGCTTGCTGCCACCGGGCCGACTGGAAGACATCGGCGACTGGCGGTCGTGGCTCAGTACCAATGTCTACTCTTGGTGGGGTATGCAGAACGCCGCCGCGGCGCTGGCCGCCGTCGACCATCCGGATGGCAAGCGCCTGCTGACCGAGGCGGAGGCGTACGGCAAAGACGTCCTGGCATCCGCGACCGAGGCAATGCGTCGGTCGCCTGTGGTCCCGCTCCGCGACGGAACCTGGATCCCCCACATGCCGGCCGACGCCCACCGCCGCGGCCGGTCCTTCGGGTGGATCACCGAAACGCTGGAAGGAGCCATTCACGTCGTGCGATGCGGCATGATCGACCCGCATGACCGTCGGACCACGTGGATCATCAGAGACTTCGAGGACAACCTCTACCTCTCCGAACAGTTCGGCTACAACCTGACCGGTGAGGCGTTCGACCGGTATTGGTTCAGCCGCGGCGGGATCTCGATGCAGGCCAACCTGCTGTGCAACCCCATCCCGTATCTGCTCCGCGACGAGCCGAAGCACTTCCTGCGGGCTTACTTCAACGCGTTCGCGGTGAGCTACTTCCCCGACACGCGGATGATGACCGAACACGCCCTGCCGAACTTCGGCGACTGGCGCGGGGACCACTACAAGGCCTCGGACGAAGCGAACTCGACGTATTGGCTGCGCATGATGTTCGTCCAGGAGCGCGACGACGCGTTGTGGCTGGGGGCCGCGATCCCCCGCGGGTGGTTGACCGACGGCCGGAAGATCGGAATCCGCAACGCGGCCACGCACTTCGGACCACTCTCCATGCAGATGGAGTCCGGTGTCACGGCGGGCGAGATACGGATGACCGTCGACCCACCGCGGCGCAACCCGCCGGCACGGATCAGGGCGCGATTCCGCCATCCCGAGGGCCGTCCCATGGTGCGGTGTGAGGTCAACGGCAAGCCGCATCGAGCATTCGATCCCAAGACCGAGTGGGTGGAACTAAGTGAATGGGCGGGGCAGACCGTCATCGTGGCTCACTACGACTGAGGGCCACCGGAACAAACGAAAGAGGTCGACAAAGTGACAATCATGAACCGCGCGGCCATTGCGGCTTGGATCCTCGCCGGCACCGCAACGATCGGCACGGCACGAGCCGACTGGCACATTGTCGTGCCCGAGCAGGTCCAACAGGACGAAGCGGTCCGCGTCTGCCTGGAAGACCTGCGCGAAACCGGGAACCGCATGGGCGTCCGCTTCACCATCGTGGACAAGCAGGCGGATGTCCCGACTCCCGCAATCCTCGTGGGCGCTCCTGCGCGCAACCCGCAAGCCGCAGCAATGGCAAGTCGTGGAGCGATCTCCCTCGAGGGTGTCGACGATCCCCAGGGCTACGAGATCAAGACGGCGGGCAACGGCGACGAGCGCATGATCGTCGTCGCCGGCGGCTCGGTCGTGGGCGATGTCTACGGACTCTACTGGATCTGGGACCGGATGCGCGTCGAGCGTCGTATCCCGGACATCAACGTCACGCACATGCCCGTGCTCCCCGTGCGTTACACGCGCGTCCGGGTCCACAGCCGGGACGACCTGCGGCGGGCGCTGCGTTGCCGACTCAATCTCGTCTACGGCGACGATCCCCTCAACCTGGTTCCGTGGTCTTCGGAACCGGGCGCGACGAGCAACGAAGGCCCACGCAAGAAGGCACGCGAACTTGCGGCCTACGCACACGCTTTGCACATGAAGTTCCTGGCCTTCGGCACCGATGTCACGTACCACCCGTCGCTGCTGAAGGAGTTCGGCGCGACGCCCTCGGCGTGTGATCCGGCATTCTGGAACGCGCTCCAGGCCAAGTACCGGCGACTGTTCCAGGCCGTACCCGAGTTGGACGGGCTCGGCACCTTCACCGGCGACGAACGGCACTACTGGGGCGACTACGCCGGCTTCGACGTCATGCACGAGGACGAGGGATGCGACTGGAGCCTGGAGAAGCGGTACCGAACGTTCGTCACGAAGGTGCACGAGGTCGTCGTGGGCGAGTTTGACAAGCTCCACCTGCATCGAACGTGGACGACCAACGCCTACGAGCAGCACTCGCAACCGGACGTGTACCGCAGGACGTTCACCAGCGAGGTGCCGACACGGAACCTGTACCTGATTCCCAGCTTCACGAATGACGATCGCTGGTGGCATCAGGCCTACAACACGACCGTCAACCTGACTCCACACGACATGATGGTCGTGCTCGAATCGATGGACTATCACGCCGGGGGCAACGTGTTCCCCACGTACCCCGGACGGTACTACCGAGCCGGCCTGCAAACCATGCTCGACGTGGAGAGCAGCAACCTGAAGGGCGCGAGCTTCGACCTGCGGGGCGGCGACGGCTGGAACACGCCCAGCCTTACCGCGTACACGGCGGCACGGCTCACGTGGGACCATCACACGGACCCGGAAAGCATCGCGGAGGACTTCGCCTCGATCCATTTCGGCCCCAAGGCCGCCAAGGCTATGGGTGAGATCCTGCTCCTGTCGCCGGTGGCCTACAAATACGGGCTCTATATCGAACCCATGACGCACGGTGCGTTCAGCACGCTCCCGCACATTCGGGTGGCACAGTTCGTGGCCCACGGCTACCCGAGCATCGACCAGGGCCGGGAGCACATCGAGTTCCTGCGCACGATCTACCTGCGCTGCAAGCCATGGATTGCGGAAACGCTCGCCGCCCTCGACCACGGGCTCGAGACCGCCCGCCTGATGGAAGAGAAGTATCAGCGGGTCAAGCCACTCATCGAAGACGGCGATGCGGCGGAGGCGGTCGAGACAACGCTGCGCATGACCCGCGCGCTGATCGAAACCAACAACCTGTACATGCGCACGTGCTTCTCGTACTTCGCCTACCGCGAGAAACCGACGGCCGAGGGACGCGAGCAGCTCCGGAGGGACTTCGAGAGTCTGACCCGTGCGCGTGACGCGTTTCGAGAAACACCCGGGTTCGGCTTCCAGCTCTTTGGCGTGGAATGGTTGCTGCGGAACGTCACGCCGGCACTGAGGGACCTGCCGGCAGCGGAGAAGGCGATGGCGGCGGCGCCGACATCGGCGGAGATCGAAGCAGTCGTCGCCAAGCAGCAGAAGCAGTACCGACGAGTTCTGGAGCAACACCGCAACGAGGCGGTGAAGGTTCTCCACTGCGAAGCCCGCGTCGACGGCCGGGATCTCATCCTCGTGCGCGGCGAACGGCTCGAAACCAGGCACCTACGGTGGGACGGGATTACCGTGAGCCAACGCAAGTTCTTCACGCCTTTGCCGGACCGCGCCGTGACGGTAATCCCGCACGACATCGAGTCTCGCCCCATGCACCCGTTCATCCTGGAACAACCGTCACGGGACAACGACTTCACGGCAACGGTCTACTTGTACGACGTTCCCGGCGGAGCGGGGTGGTTCCGGCTGGACCTGTACTACCTGCCCGGACCGCCGGACAAATACGGCCTGGCACTTCCTTGGCAGACGACGACAGGCAGCAAGCAGGAATAGGAACCGGGCGCTCAATCCCGGAGACTGAAGGAATACAGCGTGCAGGATCTCAGCTCGAACCGCAGCCGGACCTGCTGACCGCGCAAGGCCGTCAGATCCCGGCCGCCGCGCCAGCGTAACAGTCCGTCGGTCACATTTGTCGTGATCGGCTCGCAGTCGTCCACACCCAGACCTTCGGCACCGAGTACGGCCGCCCGCAACGAGCCCCCTGCCGCCACGTCTGCGCTGACGCGCAGTTGCCGCCCAGTGCATTCGATTGCGCGGGTCACGACGGTGCCCATCTTCTCGGAGTCGGCCGTCTGCATCCCGGCGAAACCATCGGGCCGCAGGCGGGCCAGCCCGAACCCGCCCGACCGCCACGCCGTGTGCGGACCATCACTGCCCCCGTAGTACAATCGGATCTCCCCGTCCCGCACGACCGGGTAGGCGGCCCCGTAGATGCAGCCCCAATCGAAGCTACCTCTCGGGCCACGCGGGATGAGCGGACGGCCCGGGCAAACACGCTCCCACCGGATGGTGTCGCGACTCCACGCCAGTTCGCAGTCCACCAGGTCTTCCTTGGTGTGGAAGATCATCACCAGCCCGAGATAGACGTTGGCGTAGCGGAAGACCGGCATCGCGTACGTCTGGTGATCCGGATCTCCCCGCAGGACCTCGACCGCCTTGGTCCACTTCGCGAAGCCGGTGCTCTCGGCGCGGCCGACGATCCGCTGGCCGTCAGCCCAAAGCCTCGTAATGCCAATCCATCCGTTCCCCCGAGCGTCCCGCAGGCAGTTGTTGTGGGTGTCCCCTACCGCCTGCATCTCCGGGCATGCCCGCACTTCGGACCAACGGAGTCCGTCGGGCGAGAGGACGACACTCATTGCCCCCGTCTCGCTGCCTTTGCAGAACATCTTGTAGCGCCGCCGCGGATCGGGATCGCGCAGGTCCTTCATGACGCCCGCACCGTGCGGACCACGCAGCACAAGATTGTTCTTCGTAGACCCGTTGAATGCGACGATGCCCAGTTCCGGCTTCGTCCACGCGATCCCGTCGTTCGACACGGCGTAGCACACGCCCATCTCGCGGCGGCGGCCCTTCAGCGCCTGCACGTAGGAAACCGCTTCTCGTTTCTCAACCGGGGTCTTGGCCGTCGCCTCATCAATGGTGAACGGGCTGTACCAGCACTTGTAGATCCCGGACTCCTCGTCGAAGACAACGTTGGCGTAGAGATTGTCGAAACGCGGTTCCCACGGCTTATCCTCGACGAACAGCGGGTTGTGCGGATCTTTCCGCACGTCGCCCAGGACCAACCGGACCCCGCTGGTGCGATCGATCAGGTCGGACTCGAGCAGAAGGTGCTTGGTCCCACCCGAATGCGATGCCGGAGGTTTCGAGCGCACCGGGTCCGCCGCCCGCCCGAGGCCGGCGAGGCACGCGAGAACCACGCCGCACATCACCAGCGTCGTCACACGCACCTCAGATCGGTCTGCCACAGTTCGCATCGGCTTCACACTCCTGCATGCCGGGAGCCGCGCTGTCGCCATCATAGGCCACCACGGATGGTCCGGGAAACCCGATAACGAGCGACGGAGCGACCGATCACGCGAACCGGATCCGGCGAGACCTGACATCGGCGGACCGCCGGTGTAAACTGTGTGGATGCTGTTCGGCCCCCACCGACGGACGCAGGGGCCTCAAGCGCGATACACAACAGGAGTGATGACATGAGAGACAGTGCGCCCTCGCCTGGAGGCGATACACCGACGATGGGCATCATTGTGGGCGGCGGTCCGGCCCCCGGAATCAACGGGGTCATCGGGGCAGCGGCCATCAAGGCGATCAACAAGGGCCTCAGCGTAGTGGGCTTCTACGACGGCTTCCGGCACCTTGCCGGCGATGCTTTCGATCCGAACGTGCACGCAACCGCCCTGCCCATCGAGGATGTCGGGCGGATTCACTTTGACGGCGGGTCGATCCTGCGGACTTCCCGTACGAGCCTACTTGACCAAGCCAAGCTCAAGACGTCGATGGTCGTCCATGCGGACGAGCAGAAGGCGAGCCGCGTCTGCGAGCGGCTGCGCGCGTGCGGCGTCACGCACCTGCTGACGATCGGCGGCGATGACACCGCACTGAGCGTCCGTTTCGTCGCGGAGCAGTCAGGCGGGGCGATCCGGGTCGTGCACGTGCCCAAGACAATCGACAACGACCTGCCGCTACCCGGCGACGTCCCGACGTTCGGCTTCGACACGGCCCGGCACATCGGTGCGACGATCACCGAGAATCTCATGGAGGACTCCCGTACGACGCGCCGCTGGTACATCGTGGTCACCATGGGTCGAAACGCCGGGTTCCTGGCCCTGGGCATCGGCAAATCGGCGGGGGCCACGTTGACCCTCATCCCCGAGGAGTTCCCGAACTCGACGTCCGTCCAGGAACTGGCGGACATCCTCGAAGGGGCCATCCTCAAGCGTCAGACCTTGGGGCGATACGACGGGGTCGCCGTCCTCGCGGAGGGTCTTGCCTACCAGCTCGGCGATGTCGAGGAGCTGACACGGCTGTTCGGCCGCGAAGTCCCGGTCGACGCGGCGGGAAACCCGCGACTGTCCGAGGTACCGCTCGCGCAGTGGCTCAAGAACGAGTTGATCGATCGCTTCAAGGCCCGCGGCGACACCGTGACGATCGTCGGGCACACGTTGGGGTACGAGCTGCGCTGCGCCAGTCCGATCTCCTCGGACATGGCCTACACGCGCGACCTCGGCCATGGCGGCGTTCGGCTCCTGCTCGACCCGACGAGTGACCTGTCCGCCGGCGTCATGGTCACGCTTCAGGCGGGCAACCTCGTGCCGGTCCCCTTCCACGACATGATCGACCCCGCCACCCACCGGACCCGGATTCGCCAGGTCGACCTGAACAGCTACTCCTACCGCGTGGCCAGGGCCTACATGCTGCGTCTCGAACCGTCCGATTTCGAGTCGCCCGGGATAGACGTGCTGGCGGAACAAGCCCGCATGACCCCCGCGGAATTCCGCGACCGCTACGCGCAGTTGGCCTCCGGCAACGGGTGGGATCCGGACTAGTCTTTCCGGCGGTGATGCAGGATCTCCGCCAGCTCCGCGTGACGAATCAGACGGGCGGTCACCCCGAAAGCAACCACGCCCAGGATAACGAGGCAGCCCAGGCGTACGCCGTCGTTCAACGTCTCGGCGAGCGTCGCGTCCACCGCGGACACGACGACGGTCATGACGATCGTGGCCACGACCGTGCCGATCACGCTCTTCCGAAGATCACGCCAGTGCACCGAGCCGATTCGCCGCGCGAGCTTGCGACCGAGCCAGACGACCTGGATCAACGCACAAATGGCCGTGGCCAGAGCCAACCCGCCCTCGGCCAACGGCCACACGAGAATCAGGTTGAGCGGAACGTTCAGCAGGATCATGGACACGGCGATCCGCATGGGCGTCCGACTGTCCTTGAGGGCATAGAAGCTGCGGATGAACACATGCTGGCATCCGTACGCCCAGACGCCAGCCGCGTAGAACAGCAGCGTGTACGCGACACGCTCCGTACTCGCCTCACCAAACGCACCGCGCTCGAACAGAAACGCCACCAGCGGCTCTCGGACGAGGATCAGCCCGGCCGACGCGGGCACACCGATGAACACCACGAGCTGGAGACCCTTCTGCACGGTGCGGGCGAACGCGGTCATCTCGTTGAGTGAGGCGAGCCGCGACAACTCCGCGAACACGGCGGTCACCAGGGCGATACCGAAGACCCCGAGCGGGAAGTCGTACAGACGATGGGCCAGGTAGAGCACCGCCGGTGCGCCCTCGTAGTCGACGCACCAGTACGCGATGAGCGTGTCAGCCAGCGTGTTGACCTGCACCGCACCCAAGCCCAATACCATCGGCCCCATCGTGCGCACGATGCGCCGGACGCCTTCATGCCGGCGGTCGAGAGCCGGCTTGAACGCGTAATCGCGCCGACGAATTGCGAGCCAGTGCACCGCGATCTGCAGACCACCGGCGATGAGCACGGCGGCGGCGAGATAGACCACGAGTTGCTCGGGCGGAACGCCGAGACCCACGCCCGCACCGACCGCGGCCACGATCATGCAGATGTTCATGATGATCGGGGTGGTCGCCGGCGTCGCGAAATGGCCGAGCACGTTCAACAGCCCGCCGAGCATCGCCGTCGTGCAGATCAGCACCATGAACGGCAGCATCAGCGCGGTCAGGGCCAGGGTCAGGCGGGTACGTTCGCTGTTCGAGCCAAAGAAGAACAGACCGGCAACCGTCCCCTCGCTGAGCAGCATGACGGCAATCAGCACGAGCAGCAGCAATCCGAGAACGCAGCCCGCGAGTCGGCGGGCCCCCGCTCGGTCGCCTCCGTGGTGATAGTCAGAGAAGACGGGAATGAACGCGGCGGAGAGCGCCCCCTCCCCAAAGAGCCTTCGAAATAGGTTTGGGATCAGGAACGCAGTCCAGAACGCGGCCGACGCCGCCCCCACCCCGAGGAAGTAGGTGCAACTCGCGTCGCGGACCAAGCCCAGCACGCGCGAACCGAGGGTCAGGACGCTGATCAGCTTCGCGGCACCCACAACGCGGGAAGAACTGGACACAGTGGACACGATAGACTAGCGCGGGCTCCTCCAGGACGATCGCGGCATGTTCCTGACATCGGCAGATGCCCCAATTCGGGCGGAGCGGACCTTCTTGAGCGACACTGAGCCCCCGCTGGCGACCCCCAGGGGGCGATGGACGCGCCGTCGAGCTGCGCCCCCGACATGTGGCTACGCCTCGTTCGCTACGTCCCACATATGGGGCGCGTCGGGACTGAAGGCGCTGTGAGTGCCAAACGGCAAGGCCCATAAGCATTGCTGGCGCAGAAGGTTCGGCGCGTCCTAACAAAAACACAAAATATTGGGGGGCGTGCGATTGACTCGCCCCACATCTTGGGGTATGTATACTTCTGCCGAGGCTGTGGGTCCCGACGAAGGATCGCCGACCTACGAGTGCAGCGGTGGCGCGGTAGGTGGCTGCCGGTAGCCCCATCGTACGCATATCCGAGGTGGAAAGAGGCGCGTAACTAGGGTGCGGAATCATATAGCTTCATTCTTCTTGTAATGGGTGTGCGATGAGTCAGGTCCTCACAGAGCAAGACACGGATGTCGTTTCGGGTCGGAATGAGCCAACCGTAGGGCTCAGCGAGAATGCCCTGCGCGTATTGTGCGCCCGCTATTTGAAGAAGAACGAGGCGGGGGAAGTCACCGAGACCCCGGCCGATCTGTTCCGCCGAGTCGCCCGGGCGATCGCCGAACCGGAGGCGCGGCTGTACGGCGCAGCGGAGTCGGACCGCGCCCGCTGGGAAGAGCGGTTCTACGACATCATCGCCAGCGGAGCGTTCATGCCCAACTCGCCCACGCTCATGAACGCCGGGCGTGAACTCGGGATGCTGTCGGCCTGCTTCGTGTTGCCGGTGCGGGACAGCATCGACGAGATCTTCGACTCGATCAAGCACACCGCCTTGATTCAGAAGGCCGGCGGTGGGACCGGATTCGCCTTCGACGAGCTGAGACCCACAGGCGACTACATTCGCACGTCGGGCGGCACAACGAGCGGCCCGATCAGCTTCTGGCGGGCTTTCTCCGAAGCCACCAACGCCATCCAGCAGGGGGCGTTCCGCCGAGGCGCGAACATGGGGATGATGTACATTCATCACCCCGACATCCTGAAGTTCCTGCACGCCAAGCAGGACCTCTCGCAGTTCACCAACTACAACATCTCGGTGAAGGTCACCGACGAGTGGATGGAGGCCTTCCTGGCGGATCCGGCCTCGCCCCACACCGTCCGGAACCCGCGGACCGGCCTCGAGTACTACCTGCCCAAGGATCTCGAGGTCTGGGAATACAACATCCGTTCGCTGCCGCGCGTCGGCGACGCCGAGGTGGTCGACGGGAAGATCGGCGATCGGGAGTTGTACCTGCGGTCCGACATGTGGGAGATGATCGTCCAGCACGCCTGGGAGACGGGCGAGCCGGGCGTAGTCTTCATCGATCGCATCAACCAGGCCAACCCGACGCCGCAACTGGGACGGATGGAGGCCACGAATCCCTGCGGCGAGCAGCCGCTGCTGCCCTACGAGGCCTGCAATCTCGGCAGCATCAACCTGGGTGCGTTCGTGGTGAACGAGTCCACCGCCGACGCGGACGTGGATTGGGACGCGCTGCGCGACGCCATCCGCGTGTCCACCCGCTTCCTGGACAACGTGATCGACGCGAATCGCTACCCGCTGCCCGAGATCGATCGGATCTGCAAAGCCAACCGCAAGATCGGGCTGGGCATCATGGGTTTCGCCGATGCCTTGTTCAAGCTCGGTGTACCCTACAGCAGCGACGAGGGAGTGGCCTGGGGCGAGCGATTCATGAAGTTCGTCAATGACGAAGCCCACGCCTACTCGGAGAAGCTGGCCCTCGAGCGGGGCTGCTTCCCGAACTGGAAGGGTAGCACTTGGGACACCGAGCATCGCCGGCCGATGCGCAACGCCTGCGCCACCACGGTGGCCCCCACGGGAACGATCAGCATCATCGCGGGCTGCTCGTGCGGCGTCGAGCCGCTGTTCAGCCTTGCCTTCTACCGCAATGTGCTCAAGGGGCAGGACGAGGGCAAGGCCCCGATGCTCCAAACAAATGAGATCTTCTCGCGTGCCGCCAAGGCGCGGGGAATTTACAGCGAGGGAATGATGGAGGAAATTGCCAGGGATGGCACCCTCGCTGATATCGCGGACGCCCCCGAGGACATGCGGGAGGTGTTCGTCTGTGCGCATGACATCACTCCCGAATGGCACATGCGAATGCAGGCAGCGTTCCAGCGCCACTGCGATTCCTCGATCTCCAAGACGATCAACTTCACTGAGACGGCAACGCCCGAAGAGGTCGCCACGATCTACCGGATGGCGTTCGACCTCGGCTGCAAGGGGGTGACGGTCTACCGCAACGGGTGCCGTGACGCCCAACCGATGGCCCTCAAAGACCGGGGCCGCAAGCAGAGTGAGAGCGCGGCAAGCGGCGACGGCGGCGCCATGCCGGCCCAACCGCCCATCGAACCGGCCGCCCTGCCGGAGATCCTCAGCGGGCTCCGAATCCGGCAGATGACGCCGTTCGGCAACATGCACGTCAAGATCACCGTCGACCCGAAGCTTAATCGGGAAATGGAGGTGTTCGCCCAGCTCGGCAAGGGCGGCGACGTGGCCAACAGCGATCTCGAGGCGATCTGCCGGCTCATCTCCCTTTGGCTGCGTTCCGGAGGCTCGCTCAAGCACGTGATTCAGCAGCTCAAGGATATCGGCTCAACGCTCCAGATTCCTACGCGGCATGGGCGCATCATGAGTCTCGGCGATGCCCTGGCCCGAACGCTGATCAAGTACCAGCGGGCCAAGACCATCTTCGGGCTTAAGGCGCTGCTGCTGGGAGAGGCGGACCTGAGCGAGCTGGAACGGGACGCCAACGCGGGACTCAGGACCGGAAAGAAGAACGGCCACGGACGCGGCCGGAAAAACGGTCACGGCCAGTCACGGTCCACTGAAGTGCCGGGGGTGCGCCACGGCGACTCAGCCTCGATGCCCGCCCCAGTCGTGGAGGCGGGCATCGACACCCCCGCTACCGCATTCAAGATCGTATGCCCGGAATGCGGTGAGCGACTTCGGTTCGCAGAGGGCTGCCGCCGCTGCGAAGCCTGTGGCTGGTCGCAGTGCTGACAGGGAGTCGGCACTGGACAATCATCGGAGGTCGAACGTAGGACACGTACGGCTTCTTTCCCCCTCCGGAAAGCACCGTGTCGCCCTAGGGCGCTCGGTGCTTTCTTTTTGTGGCCGTTGCACACCGGCGGGAGCGGCCGGTCATGATGCCGCGGCGAGTCGCCGCGAACGGCGGGCCTCGGCCAAGCGGACTGCGTCCCGGAGCGTTGTCGGCGTCAGCTCGGATTTGCGGAGAAAGACATCGGCGCCACTCGGAACGAATTGGGCGGCGATCTGGGGTGACGCGTTCGAGCACATGACGATCGGCCCGGAATAGCCCGACGCCCGAGACTGCGCGAGAACGTCCAACCCGGTCTTGCGCCCCTTGCCAAGATCGTAGTCCAGGAACAGGAGATCGACCTCGCGTTCGGCCAGGGCCGCGAGCGTCCGCTCGGAGCGCCGGTGATGCTCGAACGTCACGTCGAGATCGGGGATGTCTTCGAAGAGCAGCTCAACGAAGCGTGCGTAGTCGGCGTCATCCTCCAGATAGACAACCGACCGCGTCCGTGTCTTCAGCGTTCCCGCCACTACTTGGACTCCTTGAACGCCGACGCGGGGGACTCGTCAACCATCAATGTACGATATGATTGCCTGCCGGGACGGCGGAAGCGAACACGGTGGCGTGGCGGGCAATCCTATCGGACGAGGCCGGTGTTTGTCGGTTCGCAGCCGCTCACGGGCACGCGCAATCCGGCGTCGGACCCAGGCCCTTGCCGAGCCAACCGAACCCGTCCCGGGGATCCTCCTGCCCGTCTCGTCCGTGCCAAATGTTGCCGAACATGACGGCGTCAGTGATTCCGACCTGACCGTTCAGATCGAGATCGGCCCGCTTGAGACGTGCCGGGTACGCCCCGTGGTTGAACTGATAGCCGAAGGCCGTTGCGTCGCCGAGGCCCAATTGCCCGTCACCGTTCACGTCGCCCGGCATCCAGCCCAGATGGAAGCAGATTTCAACGTCAGGACCGCACGAATTCGGATCCGGCTGGACGGTCAGTCGCACCGTCGTCCACTCCGCCAGAGGAATCGGAGCGTCGAGGTCAACGTGGTACCGACCGTATCCGCCCGACGGCGTCAGCAGGGCCGATGTGGGGCCACCGCCGCTCTGCGTTGTCACGCAACTGCCGACCTGCGTCACGTTCGTGCTCAACTGGATCCCCACGCGGGTCAGGCCGCCAGCCGCGTCCCCCACGGTCGGGCTCGCCGGCCAGACGTAGGAGTCCTCGTCCGGCGCCTCCAACTCCGGACAGACGGACACAAGCTCCGGCCGCGGGCACCAGTCGTAACCCCAGGTGATGAGGTCGACCTGTAGCCGCTCGATCACGCCGTTGTCGGCCAGCGCGTCGAGAGCCGTATTCCCCGGCTCAGTCTCCGAGCACGTGACGGGCGTGCCGACGCCGTAGCTGATCGCACCAGTTGTGAATACGCGCATCCCGTCCACGTACCCTGCTAGCGCCCCCGGAGCACCACACGCAGTACCGCCGTAGTCATACGAAGCCAGCAGGTTGTCGCTCCCGTCCCCCGCGTTCATGTACAGCCTGACCGCCTTCCGGATGTCGTTGATGCACAGCAGGTAGCCGGTGTAGTCCTCATTCACCCCGTCCGCGTCAAGCACTGCGGGCAGGCTCATGTCGTTGCCCTGGCAAACCGTCGTTGCGCAGTCGACGCCGCCGTACATGTCGCCGCACGTGTCGTCGGCAATGGCGGCGCCGCCGACGCCCAGGAGCGGCGGTTTGCCGTCCATGATGATCGCCCACGCCACCGGAGCGTTGTCCCGCTCGAGCGTGAGGTGCAGCACGACGTCGTTGCCGCCGTCCGGGTCGTCGTTCTCCAGTCGGACGACGGCCTCGGCGTAGGCCGAACCGTCCTCCAGGCACCAGACGCGATCCGTATCTGCAGGAATTCCGTCGGGGGCACAACTCAGTCCGTTGATATCCTTCCGGCGACCGCCGACGCCGAGGTAGGTCTGGCTCTGCGACGTGGCCCGCGACAACCGGGCGACCGCTTCGTCCTCCGAATTGCCCACGTTTTCGTCGAGCCGATCCCACGCGTTGTCCCAACCGTCAACGATCCCGTTCTTCAGCTCACCGTCGCCGTTCCAGTCAACGCCCTGCGACCCGTCGACCACCTGGAAGTTCTCGTGGGCCACGGCATTGAATACGACACCGTACTTCGGCTCGAACTGGATGGCGGGCTTCAGCGGATCGAGCCGATCGTCCGACACCTCGATGGTGGTGAACGTGGCCACGTCGAAGTTGGGAACGTCGCACCGAATCCCCAGCGCATCCATCGATACCGCGGCCTCCGCCTCCCGCCATGCGCTCTGGATCAGCGGACCGTTGAAGAACGAAACCATGACCAACTTGAGGTTGTCGATGTCATGCATCGGCGCGATGGAACTGTCCATTGGTGCATAGACGTTGGGATCCGACAGCCTCGGTTCGATCACGTCGCGCAAATACGCCGCGAGGTCCCACCCCGGATCCGTCGGATAGTTGTGATACGGCAGATACTCGTCCCACAGCGCTTTGCCGCCCAGCTCCCCGTCGGCCAGCGTGGCGAGCTCGTCCCGGGGGATAATGAAGCCTCGCCACCAGGCGTGCGGCTGGCCCACGTCAGACACACCGGCGTTCGTGTGCCACGCGCGGCGCGTGCCGCCCGCGAGATCATCGCGGTCCCACTGATTGAAGTTGGCGACGCCGAAGACGAATCGGCGATGCTCGTCGTTCCGGGCGTCGAGGTTGTCGATGCTGAACCAGTACCTCGGCTTGTTCCGCCCGTGCTGGTTGGCACGGGCATTGTTGTACATACCTGTGTTGCTCTCGTCGTCCCACTCCGGGAAGTTGGTGACATGCCAGTCGAACTCGTTTCGGTGGACACGGTCGAAGGGGCCGCCGACCGCGCCGTCGTATGTCCCGTTCTCGTTGAGATCTTCGGCGTTGATACCGACGGCCCACCATGCGCTCCAGAACTCGTTTTCCTGCACGCGGCCGTCCCACAGCCGTCCGCCCGTTCCCATTTCGGACTGGTTCGTACAGAACATGCACTGGGGGATCGGCGGGGTCGGGTCCTCAAGCGGGTAGAAGTGGAACTCGCGATCCGAGAAGGGTCGATCGAAGTCGAAGTGTGAAGCCGACGGGTCCGAGTGGTAGACGACGGCTCCGGCCCACTTGCCCCCCGGGTTGCCGACGTACCCGAGCACGCGTTCCGGGCGTCCGAAGTAGACCGGGGCAGACGTGAGGTCGACATCATCACTCGTATAGGGAAGCCCGTCCGAGCCGACGTACATGCCGGTATAGTCCAGCACACCGCCACCGCCGGTCCCTGAGGCGGCGCCCGCGATGTTTGCGAACCACGAATCGTAGTACCCCTGGGCGCGAACGAATGGTCCCGACCCCAGCACGATCGCCGTCAATACCCCCGCCCGTAGGAAGCCTTTCGTACCGTCGCTCTGCATTCGAGTTCTCCCTTCTCACCGAGTCCAAACCAGCCTTGAGAAGACATGACAGGCGTCCAGGCTCCCTCAACACCCGCAAAGGGCACGACTTTCTCGTGTTGACTGCCACGCCCCCGGAAGATATAGCGAGATCGGCTCGCGAATCCGTCTCGTTTTTGGGTTTTTTTCTCGAAACGGCTGGCAAAGTGGGCGAAGCCGAGAACGAGAGGGCCTCCCCCCTCGCTCCGGCCCCACAGCAGCGAGTTCCGCAACTGTGCCCTCGGTCACGCGCGCATTGGGTGCTGCCCGCCTGGCACAATCCGACGGACGAACCGCCTTCACATCACCACTCCTCGAATGGGAAGGGTAAGCAGTGGACGGCAAACGCCACGCCACGTCGCTAGTCGCCGGGGAGCCGGCATTTGTCAGACTGCCGCCTCTCACGGGCACGGGCAGGCCGGCTTCGGGCCCAGGCCCCTGCCCTCCCAGGCCTGCTCCCCGGACGTGCCGTTCCAGATCCATCCGAATGCGGTCGCATCCCCCAGATTGACCTACCCGTCGGATTCCAGATCGGCCCGCATCAGCTCCGCCGCGGTGCCGAGATTGAACTGGTTCCCGAACGCCGTCGCGTCGTTGACGTTCAGTTGCCCGTCGCCGTTGCAGTCGCCCGGCAGCCAGCCGAGATGGATGCAGAGCGTCGTCTCCGCCCGGTCGCACGGGTTCGGCTCCGGCACGACCGAGATCCGAACCGTCGTCCAACCCTGGTTGTTGAGCCGGTCCGCAAGCGGAACCGCGTGGTCCAAGGTCACGGTGTAACGACCGTCCGGCCCAACCGGCGTCAGCGTCGCGGTGGTCGGATCCGGCCACGGACCCGGGTTGCTCTGCGTTGTCACGCAGCTACCGGTCTGGACAACGTTCATGCTCAGTTGGATGTCAATGCCCTGGAGGCCGCCGTCGGCAATGCCGTCAACCTCACGCACCGGCCAGACATAGTCGTCTTGGTGGGCCGGGTCGAACTCAGCATCGATCAGGTCCGCGCCGACCGCCACCAAGTCCGGCCGCGGGCACCAGTCGTAACCCCACGTGATATGGTCGACCTGTAGCCGCTCGATCACGCCGTTGTCGGCTAGGGCGTCGAGGGCCGTATTGCCCGGCTCGGTCTCCGAGCATGTGACAGGCGTGCCGGCGCCGTAGCTGAGCGAGCCGGTTGTGAATACGCGCATCCCGTCCACGTACCCCGTCAACGCACCCGGAGCACCACACGCAGTACCGCCGTAGTCATACGAGGCCAGCAGGTTGTCGCTCCCGTCTCCCGCGTTCATGTACAACCTGACCTCCTTCCGGATGTCGTTGATGCACAGCAGGTAGCTGGTGTAGTCCTCACCTGCGCCGCCCGCGTCAAGCTGTGCGGGTAGGCTCATGTCGTTGCCATGACAGGCCGTCGTCGTGCAGTCGACCCCACCGTACTCGTCGGCGCAGGTGTCGTCGGCGATGGCGGCGCCGCCGACACCCAGGAGCGGCGGCTTGCCGTCCATGATGATCGCCCACGCCACCGGCGCGTTGTCCCGCTCGAGCGTCAAGTGCAGGACCGCGTCATTACCGCCGTCCGGGTCATCCTCCTTCAGTCGGACCACGGCCTCGGCATAGGCCGCACCGTCCTCCAGGCACCAGACGCGATCGGCATCTGCCGGAACGCCATCGGGAGCGCAGCTCAGGTCATTGGCGTCCTTCCGGCGCCCGCCGATGCCGAGGTACGTCTCGCTCTCCGAGTTCGCCTGTGCCAACTCGGCCACCACGTTGTCCTCCGAATTGCCCACGTTCCCGTCGAGCCGGTGCCATACTTGAAATCGAACCGGAGCTCCGGCAGGTCCCGGAATGCACCGATCGTATCGTCCGACACTTCGATGGCGGTGAACGTGGCCACGTCAAAGTCGGGAACGTCACGCCGAATCCCGAGCGTGTCCATCGTCACCGCCGCCTTGTCCGCCTGAGAAGAGCTCTGGATCAGCGGACCGTTGATGAACGACACCATGACCAGCCTGAGGTTGTCCATGTCGTGCGTTTCCGAGCTGAAATTATCCATTGGCGCATAGGCATTGGGATCCGACAGCTTCGGTTCGATTACATCGCGCAAATACGCAGCCAAGTCCCAGCCCGGGTCTGCGGGGTACTTGTGATTCGGCAGGCATTCGTCCCACAACGCCTTGCCGCCCAGTTCACCGTCGACCAGCGTTGCCAGCTTGTCCCGAGGAATGATGAAGCCTCGCCACCAGGCGTACGGCTGGCCAACGTCCGACACGGCACCATTGGTCTGGCAGGCACGGCGCGTCCCGCCGATGAGGTCACCTCGGTCCCAGTGATTGAAATTGCCCACGCCAACGACGTACCGGCGATGCTCCTCGTTACGGGGGTCTGCGTTGTCGATGCTGAACCAGTATCTTGGCTTCTTCCGTCCGTGCTGATTGGCCCGGGCGTTGTTGTACATGCCGGTGTTGCTCTCTCCATCCCACTCCGGATGGTTGGTGAGACGCCAGTCGGTCTCGTTTCGGTGGACGAGGTCGTAGGGGCCACCGACGACCCCATCGTACGTCCCGTTCTCGTTGAGATCCTCGGCGTTGATTCCGACGGCCCACCACTCGCTCCAGAACTCGTTTTCCTGCACGCGGCCGTCCCAGAGGCGGCCAGCCGTCGCGAGTTCGGAGTTGTTCGCGCAGTCCACGCACTGGGGGATTGGCGGCGTGGGATCCTCAACGGGGTAGAAGTGGAACTCGCGATCCGAGAAGGGCCGGTCAAAGTCGAAAGACGAGGCCGAGGGGTTCGAGTGGCGGACGACCGCCCCGGCCCACTTGCCCCCCGGATTGCCGGCCCACCCGAACACGCGTTCCGGGCGCCCGAGGTAGACCGGGTCCGACGTGAGGTCGACATCATCACTGGTGTATGGCAGCCCATCCGACCCGACGTACGTCCCGGTATAGTCCAGCACACCGCCACCGCCGGTCCCTGAGGCGGCGCCCGCGATGTTAGCGAACCACGAGTCGTAGTACCCCTGGGCGCGGGCCAATGCCCCCGACCCGAGCACCGTTACCGTGAGTACCACCGCCCGCAAGCAGCTTCTCGTACTGTCGCTCTGCATTCTGATTCTCCCTTCTTGCCAGCCCCCAAACCAGCCTTAACAAGATATGACAGGCGTCCAGGCTCCCGCAGCACCCGCACATGGCGTGAAGGGCACGACGCTTTCGGGTCGACTGCCACGCCGCCAGGGTATATAGCGAAAACGGCTCGGGAATCCGTCTCGTTTTCTGCCCCTTTTTCTCAAAGTTTTTGGCGGGGCGGGCGGGATTGAGAACGAGGGGGCCTTGACCCTCGCTCCTGCCCCGCAGCAGCGAGTTCCGCGGCTTCGCCCTCGAGGCATGTGAGCGCTATTGGCTTCCGGCGCGGCACAGGCCGACGCTCAGGGCGTCCATGGTGAGTTGCACGTTGGCGTTGCGGTTGAGGTGAGTCTCGGCGGCGGCGAGCTGCCGAATGGCCTCGGTCGCACCCGCCGCACCCCCGCGGCGGGCCAGGGCGGCCACCACTTGCCCTTGATCGGCGTTGGTCAGGCCGTCTGAGGCCCCGACGGCCTCGCGGAGCGCGTCGCGGTAGAACTCCGATGCCATTGCGAGCAACGCCCGCAACCCGATCCGTGTAATCTCGGTGTCCGAGGCCTCCTTGTGGCGCTCCTTTGCCTTTTCCGCGAGCTTCTTGCCCGTGTCGGACAACTCCTTGGACAGCGACAACGAATCGCCCCGGCCCAGCTTGGCGAGTCGGTCGCCGAGGGCGGTCTTGACCTCGTGGTGCCCGTCATCGCACGCCTGCACCGCAGGCCCCAGTTGTCCACCCGACAGCTTGGCCAGGTACGCCGCAACCGGCTCGCTCACGCCGTCGCGCTGGGCCCGCAATTGCTCGGCCACGAATGCCACCGGCAGGGTCTGAAACGGCACCGGCTGGCACCGCGACCGCGTCGTGTCCAGCAAACGGTCGATCGAGCGCGTCAGCAGGAAGAGGTAGGTCTTCTCCGGCGGCTCCTCGAGCGTCTTGAGTAGCGCGTTTTGGGCCTGCGTGCTCATCCGCTCGGCCTCGGGCACGACGAACACCTTGGCTCGTCCGCGCCCCGGCCTCGTGGCCGCCGCGTCAATCAGGAAGTGCCGCACGACGTCGACGCTCAGGTCGATGGCCTTGCGTTTGCGAACCTCGGCGTCGGGATGATACTTGTTCAGCTCCCGGTACACACGCACGACGTCCGGGTGCGTGCCGGCGTCGGCGAGCGTGCAGTCTTCGCAGGCACAACACGCGTCCAGCATCGCGGCCGGCGCGTCGCCCTCAGCGAGCCAAACCGGCGCATCCACTTCGCGCGGGTCGGGGCACAGCAACAGTCGTGCCAACCGACCGGCCAGCATCTCCTTGCCCACACCTTCCGGCCCATGGAAGATGTAGGCATGCGGCATGCGCCCGGATCGCAGGGCCCGCTGCACCACTTGGTGCGCTCGGGGCTGGTGTTGCACATCAAGAACCGACACGCCTCAACACCTCTGTCCATCCCGCCCGGACTCGTTCGACCCGGCCACGCCCGTCGCTCGCACGGTCGCCAGCACTTCCCCGGCGTGGTAGCTGCTGCGCACAAACGGTCCTGCGGCGACGGCCTGGAATCCTGCCGTCCGTGCCTCCTCGGCCAAGCCCTCAAACTCGTCGGGTGGATAGTACCGCACGACCGGCAGATGGTTGGCCGTCGGTTGAAGATACTGCCCCACCGTCAGCACGGCGGCCCCGGCCGCAACGAGGTCGGCGAAGGTCTGCCGCAACTCGTCCCGCGTCTCGCCCAACCCGACCATGATCCCGCTCTTGATCACGATGCGGTCTCCACGCAGACGGTTCGCGACTCGGTAGACATCGAGCGAACGGCGGTAGCTTCCTTGCGGTCGCACCGCGCGGGTCAGCCGTTCGACGGTTTCGATGTTGTGGTTGTACACGTCAGGCCCCGCCGCACAGACGCGGCCGATGTGCTCCGGTTTGGCGTGCATGTCGGCGGGCAGCACCTCGATCGTAGCCGCGGGCAGCACTTTGCGCACCGCCCGGACACACCGATGGAAATGGTCGGCTCCCTCGTCGGGCAGGTCGTCGCGGGCCACGGCCGTAATGACGACATGGTCGAGTGCCATCCGAGCAGCGGCCTCCGCCAGCCGACTCGGCTCGTCCGCCGCCAGCGGGGCCGGCCGGGCCGTCGACACCGCACAGAACCCGCATCGCCGCGTGCAGCGGTCCCCCAACACCATGAATGTAGCCGTACCCACCGACCAGCACTCACTTCGGTTCGGGCAGCGGGCCTCCTCGCACACGGTCGCCACCCGGCTGGCATCGACGATTGCCGAGGTGCCGACGTAGCCTTCCCCGGGCATCGGACGCTTCAGCCACGCCGGAAGCCGCCTCTTCGGGCGCCCGCCAGCAACGGTAGGCAACGCAATCTGTACAGGATCGCCGGGCATGGCCCTATTGGAGCGGAATCCGAACCCCTCGACAACCGCGAGGCCCCCTTGACATTCTCACCCGATGTAGCTACAGTGCTCCCAATTGTTGCGGGGTAGAGCAGCTGGTAGCTCGTCGGGCTCATAACCCGGAGGTCGCAGGTTCGAATCCTGCCCCCGCTAAGTAGAACGTAA
>CAYMME010000051.1:18106-25533 GCA_964391465.1 uncultured Planctomycetales bacterium | reverse complement strand
ACTTACGGGCGTGCCTTGCTTGACTTAATGGCATTCGGACTTATCCCCTTTTTCCGGCAGCCCGCCCGGCCGGTGCACGTTCCATCAGAGAGGCGCCTTTGGGTGTTTCGCCTGCTTCAGCAGCGGAAGGTGCGTGTCCGCAAGACCGGTGGATCGGGCCCCGACGGTCGGCGCGTGCGCCGTTCCATTTTGGGTTCACTGCGATCAGGGAATGGCGCTGGCTACCGGCTCGTCTTCCGGCACGATCTGTCGGGCGAGGACTTCCCGGGCCCAGTCCTTGGCCAGCCAGCCGACGTGTCCGCCGTCGTGGCCGAGGTCGGACCAATCAGGCACCCAGGCGAACTGGTGCAACTTGCCCGCCTTGTTCGTGTCGCCGTGCGCGTCGACGAATCCGATGTGGCCGGCGGAGTCGGTGCTGACCCGGTCGATCGTCCCGAACAGCTTCGTGCCGAAGCCGAGAATCAGCCAGTCACCTACGCTGAAGTAGTTGACGAGTCCGCGGCGACAGCGGCTCAGCACCGGGGTCAGATCGTAGTCGGGCGAGAGGGCGGCCGCGATGAGAATCACCTGGTCGACCGTCACGTCTTCATCCAGCGACGAGACGATCAGGGCGGCTAGGCCGCCCCCGCCGCTGTACCCGACCAGGGTTATGGGATGGTCGGGATGCTCGCGATGATAGGCGCTGATCCGGGCGGCGATGGCCTCGGCCCGCTGCCGGTTGGTCTCAATGTCGGTCAGGTTCCAGAACGTCCCCAGCGGCCCGCCATGCCAGTCGATGATCTCGATCTCGCGGTGGATACCCGCTTCGCGAAGCCCCTTTACTGTATCCACAAACTCCCAAGAGTACCCACCGACACCGGGGAGCAGCGCGATGTAGCCGGGCTCCTGCTGCACGGGGGACTTCACGTCGGGACGCGCGCACCCGCTCAGCATGGCGAGCACGACCAGCAGCAGGCTCACAGGTAGGGTCCGGTGTTGCTTCGTTCCCGATGGCTTCATCTTCCGCATCCGCCGTCCATTCATACCTATCGACAAGAGCAAGCACCGTGCCAAGCTAACACCGCGCGCCGCCGCCGCGTGAGGGCGGTTTGAGTCCATGAAGCGCACGGCATGCCCATAGCAGGTGGGCAAATGATGGGGAATCTGAATGGGTAGCCGACGACGACCGCGCGGCTTATCGGGACGTCAACGTCACGCGCTCCGGACCGCTACTTCCGGAGCACACCGCAAAGAAAAGGTTCTTCACGGATTTCCGGGGAACGATCGCTCGCGCCGGAGAGGTCTTTCCGAGAAAGCGCAGGGGAGGGGATCAAGTGGCGGAATTGCCGGTCCGCCGCTCGGAAGATACCGGTGGAGATTCCATCTCCGCCTCACCGCGGCCATTCGCCCCAAAGGGGCGACCGAATGTAGCCAGGGGTGGAGCGAAGCGGAACCCCTGGATACGAGCTGCAAATCCCACACCGCCCCGGCAGGGGCGGACGCGCGCCGGCCATGCGTTCGTCCACCCCTGCCGGGGCGGAACGTTCCCGGGCCCTGCCAACCAGGGGTTGCGCTTCGCTCCACCCCTGGCTAAACTCGCAGGCCCCTTCGGGGCCGGCACTTCGCCGCTGTTCGCGAACTGCAACCGTATGTCGTCTCTTCTCATTCGTGACGGTGAGCAACACCATCATGGCGTCCTGACGCGAAATCCCCAAGTCGCACCGCCCTCCGACAGGAATCTGTTCCCGCCCCGCGACAAGGACTTCGACAGCGGTTGAAGAGACGCTCCGCGAATCCGCGAAGCACCTCTCTTCTGCCCTGCGCTCGACGGCGGAACCTACAGCACGAGGTCTTCGTACAATCTGCGGAGGGCTGCCACGCAACGATGCCATCGGTGTAGAAAGCCAGTATGAGTGCGCCCGAATCCCAGGCGGTTTCCCGAGCCACGATGTACTGCCGCGGGTGTTGGTACGTCTTGGATGGCCTGACGGAACTGCGTTGCCCCGAGTGCGGCCGTCCGTTCGACCTTGCGAAGCCGCAGACGTATCACGCCAAGCCCCGGCGGCGATGGTGGGTGAGCATGCTCCTGCGAGCGGTGGCGGTGTTCGTGCTGCTGCTCGCGGTATGCTGTGCATGGGTGTTCTGGCGGTACTCCGTCGAGCGCCGGGCGATGACGAGGCTGCAGGATCTGGGTGTGCGCTACGCCACGACAGCTCTTGGCCCGAAGTGGCTGACCGATTGGGCGCAACGGCACGACCTTCCGGTTCTTCAAGGCGTCGCGTGGGGCAAGCTTAGCATCTGGGTATGGACAGACCATGAGCTAGAGCAACTTGCAGGTCTGACCCGACTTGAGAACCTGAAC
The DNA here is from genome assembly GCA_964391465.1 of uncultured Planctomycetales bacterium. GTDB lineage: Bacteria > Planctomycetota > Phycisphaerae > UBA1845 > CAYMME01 > CAYMME01. The sequence goes on along the minus strand of CAYMME010000051.1, from coordinate 23,192 downwards.
GTTTACGGAAACCAGGTGACGGAAGCAGGCCTTGCCCACCTTGAAGCATTGCCCGGCTTGCGGACACTGGAGCTGAGAGGGGCAGTGCCCGAACCCGACGCCTGGCTCCCGCACCTCGAGGGGCTCGCCGAGTTGCGCAGCTTGGTGATTACGAACGCGCGCATGACCGACACGACCTTCAAGTACCTCACAACCCTTCGGCGACTTGAGGATCTCGCGCTGCGGGACTCGGAGATCACGGATGCCGGGTTGGCTCACCTCCCAAGGCTGTCGAACCTCCGGACGCTTGAGTTCCGCGACACGATCGTGCCGGACGCCGAGCTCGAGCAGATGACAAGTCTGCACAAGCTCTCGTCTCTCACGCTATGGGGTACACCGACAACGGATGCGGGGGTCGCGCATCTGGCGGAACTGGCGAGCCTCGAGAGTCTCGACCTGGCGGGTACGCAGATCACGGACGCCGGACTGGCCCACCTCACGCGGCTGGCCAAGCTGAAAGAGCTCAGCTTGTCGGACACAGGAATCACTGACGCCGGACTCGTACATCTGATGTGCATTCCCAAGCTGGCCAGCGTGCGGGTGCGGGGCACACAGATCAGCCGACAAGGGGTCGAGGTTCTCATGAAGTTCCGCCCCCTCCTCCAAGTTCACCACGACTACTTCTTCCCGTTGACACGGAACCTGGTTGACCGTGTGTTCTCGGGTCCGAGAAGAGGCGCCGCCTCAGCAGCTCCCGCCGGCCGGCGCGCAGAGACTGGAAGTCATGTCCCGTAGCGTGTAGGTGATACGGGTCGCCCGATGCTGTGCGCAGAGGACCTCGCCGCAATGCCCGACGCTCCGGACATCACGCACGTTATCCCGGCTCACAACGAGGAGCGGTTTCTGCCGCGGACGTTGGAGTCGGTTCGGCGGGCGGTCGAGGCGTTTGACGGGACGGTCGAGGTGATCGTGGTGGACAACGTGTCGACGGACGACACGGCGGCGGTGGCTCGCGGTTACGGGGCGACGGTCGTGCGCGAAGAGACGCGCCGCATTGCGGCCGTTCGCAACGCCGGGGCCGCGGCCGCCCGAGGCCGCATCCTCACGTTCGCCGATGCCGACAGCATGGTCTCCGAGAACTTCTTCGTCGAGGCCCACCGCCTGCTGAGCGACGACCAGTGCATCGGCGGCAACTTCGAGATCCGACCCGACCGCACGAGCGCGGGCATCCGCTTCTGCGTCTGGTTCATCGTTGCCGTCATGGGCGCCCTGCTCCGCGTCGGCGGCGGGGCGTACTTCTGCCTGCGCGAGACCTTCGAAGCCTTCGGTGGGTTCGACGCCCGGCGCGACTACGCCGAGGATGTCGCCTTCGCGCGGGTGCTGCGGCGCTACGGCAAGGCCAGAGGCAAGCACTACGTCCGCAGCCGCGACGCTCACATCGTCACGAGCATGCGCAAGGCCGACGCGTTGGGCGACTGGCATGCGGTCAAGATGATGGCCGTCGCCCCGTTCCTCGTCTTCTGGCCGCCGGCGCTCCGCCGCATGATGCGCAAGTACTTCTACGAGTTCGACCGCTCGCGCCCGAGTAAAGGGTTCGAGTAGCCGTACGAGTCCAGCGCGTCTGCGGTAGCACAACGCCGTGTCTCAAGGTGACGGGCCTTGGCGCTAGGGATGGCACGCTGAGGCAGTGTCTCAGAGTTGGCGAGGCATATCCGAACCGCGACCGTGAGGGAGGGGCGATGGCACATGCCGCAAGGGCCGCTTCCTCATAGCGCAGACTGAGCTCGAGGCCACAATGGTAGTATTCGTAGCCGTATTCTTTCTTTTTTCTTTCTGTGAAGTCCTGTGAAATCTGTGCGTTTTGGTCTCGCCAGGTGTGGGGGAAGGTCTGACGGGCGCGGTTCGGAAAGAGTGCCGTCCGGCTGAGACACGACATTGGACACCCGCGGCGATTCTGTCGGGCGTCGCCGTCCGGTATCATGGTGCGCAATGTTCGAGCCCACGCGTGCCATGTACGATGAGCCCCGGCGGCGGCCCGCTCCGCCGGCGGAGGTGCTTTGATGCGGCGGTCGGTGGCCATGCGGGCCGCGTTGGTGGGGATCGCGGCCAACGCGTTCCTGCTCGCGCTCAAGGCGACCGCGACCGGCCTGTCCGACAGCCTGACCATCTTCTCCGAGACGCTCAACTCGCTCGCCGACGTGGTCTCTGCGCTGGTAATCGTGCTCTGTGTGCGCTGGGCGTGGATGAGGCCGGACGAGGACCACCCCTTCGGGCATCGCCGGGCGGAGCCTGTGGCCGGGCTGTTGGTGGCGATCTTCACCGGGATCCTGGGCTTCGAAGTGTGCAAGACCGCCGTGGTCCACCTGTGGACCGGCGAGCTTCCGCAGCGGATCGGGCCGTACCCGATTGCCGCCCTCTGCATCACGGCCGGCCTCAAGGCGTGGCTCACGGTGTTCTTCCGTCGCCGCGGGAAGGCGCTGGACAGCCCGGCGTTGCGGGCGACGGCGGTCGATTGCCGGAATGACGTGCTGGTGTGCCTGCAAGGGCTGGCCGCGGTCGTGGTGGCGGAACTCCGCGTGCCGATGCTCGACACCCTGGCCGCGATTCTCGTCGGGGCGTACATCCTGTACAGCGCTCACCGGATCGGGGTGGAGAACCTGGACTACCTGATGGGCCGGTCGCCGAATCAGGAGCTGCTGGAACGCATCCGCGCCGCCGCGCGGGGGGTCGACGGCGTGCAGCGGGTGGACGACATCAAGGGGCACTACGTGGGCACGTTCGTCCACGTCGAGCTGACCTCACACGTGGACGGCACGCTGTCCACGATCGAATCCCACGATGTGTGCGAGGCCGTGCGGGCCGCCGTCGAGGCGATCAGCGCGGTGGACCGGGCCTTCGTCCACATCTCGCCGGTCCCGGACTGACGGGCTCGGCCCGGTAGCGGACGAGGGACGCGCCGTACCGGCCGCGCATGAGCGGCACACCGATACCCAGGTTGACTGCGGGTAAACGACTGGGCGGGGACGCAGAATCTGCGTCCCCCGTGCTGGCGGGAGCGGTAGGGTTTCTCCGCGGAGCCGGTCTACCGCTCTGGCGGCCTCAGAACGCCGATCAGAGATTAACCAAACATTTACCGAAAATCCGACTGCCTGTGAGAACCTCATTTGTAGGACCCATAAATAGCTTCCAGACATGAGATTAGCACTGGTTCGGCGGAATCCGTCTGATAACATTGGCCTTGACAGACATGGCTGAATTGCTTCAAGTTTTGCGAGAATCGACGACGATACTGGTATTGACGCTGCTACAGGACCTTGGCGGGGAGCGCAACGCGGCGATGGGGGGATCAAGAAGCTGCCCGAGCTCTGAAGGTTTCGGGGTGTTTGTTTCCGTGGCTGATCAAGGATGAGGCCAACGGCTGTGCCACCCAAGGATGGATGATAGGCCGCGCACGTTGTGGTGCTGAAGCAAGTAGAGCCCGAGCGCCACACGGCGCAAGAAGTTAGCGCAACGCGTCGGCACAAGCGGTTGTCCGCAGGAGAGACAGCAGGTCGATGAGTAACATCGGACACATCAGCGGGGCTGACGGACTTCAGCCCATCACGACCCGACGCCCCACCACAGCGCCCGTGGGTCCGGCCGCGCCGGCCCGCGCCGTCGACGGCGACCAGGTCGAGATCTCGGATCTCGGCCGGTACATGAGTGAGCTCAAGGCCCTACCGGAGATTCGCATCGACAAGGTCAACGCGGTGCGCGAGGCCATCGAGCGCGGCGACTACACGACCGACGACAAGCTCGATCACACGCTCGGGGCGATCCTGGAAGACCTGGAAGCGCTCGACGAAGTGGGGACGTGATCGTCACGGCTCGGCGCGGCATCGCCAGTCGCGCCGGCACAGGCGCCCCCGGCAGCACTGATGATCGCCACGCCGGGGCCGGCCCAGAACCTCCCAGCCAAACCTAGTGTAGTGTCTCGGGCAGACTGCATTTTTTCCGAACCGCGACCGTGAGGGAGCGGCAATGCTTCGCCTTACCGCGGCCGCTTCCTAACGGGCGCGGTTCGGATCAGATAAGCCTCGCCAACTCTGAGACACCACACTAGTGGCTTACCACCAAACGTGGCAATGGTTGCGCCGCGTGCCCCTGGCGGCATGTCCGCCGGTTCGCCGTTGCACTGTCGGCACCGACCGTCTACGCTTTCCGCATCATGGCGATTCGATTTCCATGCCCGTCGTGCCGCGAGCCCATCGAGGTCGACGACGACTGGGGCGGCCAGCAAGTGGGTTGCCCGTACTGCCAGCGTGTCGTGGCGGCTCCATTGGACTCGGCGCTGGAGGCCGACCCCGTCCCAACCGCCAACGGTGACGAAGGCGGGGCCATCGTCCCCCCGCCCCCTCCGCCGGGTGCGCCGTCCGTGCCCGCGGCATCGATCGGGCGACGCCGTTCCCGCCAACCCCTCGGCATCTACGCGTTCATCGCCGCGGCCGGGGCCGCGGCGGCCATCGTCATTTGGATGGTCCTCTTCATGGGGTGGATCGTTCAGAACGTCGGTCCGGAGATGCTCGAAAGCACGGATCCGGCCGAGCAGCAACGCGCCGGCCAGGAGCTGCTCCTCGAACGCGGCCACGAGTTGCAGCAGTTCGCCCTCTTTCCGGCCACCGCCAGCATTGCCGGGCTGCTTGCCGTTGCCCTCGCCGTCGTCAGTCTCGTCCGCAACGACTGCAGCAAGGCCTGGCCGATTCTCGCGATCATCATCGGCGTGCTGGCGCTTGCCCTTGGCTGCTGTGGGCTCCTCACGCCTCTCGCAGCTCAGGCCTGATGTAGTGTAGCGTCTCAGGCAGACTGCATTCCTTCCGAACCGCGACCGTGAGGGAGCGGCGATACTTCGCCTTGCCGCGGCCGCTTCCTGACGGGCGCGGTTCGCATCAGATCCGCCTCGCCAACCCTGAGACACTACACCACTGACCACATGCGCGCACGTTCCGTCCGTGGGTGGTCTCGTCGCGGACAGGTATCGGTACGTGGATCCGACGAAGTGCTATGGGGTGTCGTGGGTCGTGCTTACCGCAGTGCGGTGAACAAGACGTGCGAGGGCCCGGCAGCGCTT
>CAYMME010000051.1:0-18006 GCA_964391465.1 uncultured Planctomycetales bacterium | reverse complement strand
GAGGCGCGTGCAGTGGGCGTCGTAGTAGCGGCGGGCGCGGTGGCCCATGCGGCGGTCGGTGGCGAGCCGTTCGAAGTGACCGGCCAGTTCGGCGGCCCGGCCCGACCGGTCGGTGCCTACCGTGGGGCTGGTCGATCGCTTACCTCCTAACATGCTTTCAGGCAAGAGATTACGCGCCATCTCGTGTGGCGTCGGCGGCGCGGGCATGCACGATCCGCGCAGGCCCCACATCCCCTGCCGGCTGACTCTGTCGTGCAGGCGATGGTAGCTGTCGCTGGACATATTCGCCGCTTCGGTCACTAGTAGTACGGATGGTCCATCCGAGGCCTTGCGGGAAACGGCCTATGCAGGTTCAAGACGGAACTCTGGTGCTCGGTGTCCTGAACGGCGACCGCTCGGCATTCGCCGAGCTGTATGACCGGCGGGCACGGGTCATCCGGGCGATCTGTCATGACGAGACGCGAGACGCCCACATGGCGGCGGAGTTGACCCAGGAAGTCTTCCTCCGTGCGTACCGTGACCTGCGTCGTCTGCATGCCCCGGACAAGTTCGCGCTCTGGCTGGTCGGCATTGCCCGACAGGTCTGTCGCGAATGGCGTCGCAAGCGGGGACGCGAGAAGCGGGCCATGGCCGGCTTCGCTGACCGTCTCGCGCAGGCCGATCGATGGGTCGATCCGCCGGATGCGCATCTGATCGAACTGAGGGACGCGATCGCCGGTCGCGCGGCCGGCACCGATGAATCCCTCACTCAGCAGGAACGTCTGGCCCTGCACGTCTTCTACCTGCAGAGCCGTGACGTGGAAGAGGCCCGAGGCGTCCTCGGGCTGTCAAGATCAGGCTTCTATCGCGTGCTGTCCTCCGCGTGCAAGCGGTTACGCATGATATTGGAAGGCGCGTCAGGCCGTGGCGCAGATTGCACCGGCAAGGACGCCCCGGGGTCAAGCGAGGTGCGGTCATGAATTGTCCAAACGCACAAGACTGGGATCTCCTGGCCATGGAGGCTCTGGAAGAGCGAGCGGCGGCCCCGTTGCTCGCCCATCTGAGGGAATGCCCCGATTGCCGAGGCGCCTACGAGCAGGTCCGCCGATCCCACCTGGACCGCATTCGCATGTACGACCAGCTCGACCGCGGTCACGACAGCTCACGCGAGCAACTGATGGCCGCCCTGCCGCCGCAACCGGCCCGCTCTCGGGCGGACCGGCTTGTACGCGGCTGGCGGCACACAGGAGACTTCGCAATGTCCATCAAGAACACAGTCGGCGCCCGAGCCGCGATCGGGTTGGTTTCAGCGGCCGCATGCATCGCGTTCGTGGTTTTCCTGATGACATTCGCGGGCAGCCGCGATGCCTTCGCCGCCGCAATCGGGCAATTCCACAATGCCAAGACGATCGTCTGCCGGGTTTCGGCCACCGCCCAGACGAATGTGATGGACGCCCAGGCCACCGGGAAGCTCTACGTCTCTGCCGAATACGGCAGTCGAATGACAAGCTCGATGTTCGGCTCGGTCATGATGATCACCTACACACCGTTGGAGGGGCCGGAGACCTTCGTCAACGTACCTGGCCACACGTATACGGTGGTCAACAGGCAAGCAGCGGAAGGGCCCGGCGATCTCGAGAACGAACCCGATGGCTTCATTCTTGCCCTCACGAAGCTCAAGGGGCAGGCCGATCGTGAGCTGGGTCGCAGAGACATCGACGGGATCGACGCTCTGGGCTACGAGATTACCGGCCAGATGCTGGGCCTCGGTCGTGGTGAAGGAGTCCGGTCCGAGCTGTGGGTCGACGCTGCGACGTATCTGCCGGTTCGATATGTGGCCGAGGTCCCCGGCCCTCAACCGGGCGGCACGCAGATGGTGTTCGACCAGTTCGAGTGGGACACGCCGCTGGATCCGGAGCTTTTCACGCCGGACATCCCGGCCGACTACACGCGGATCGAAGCGACGGCACCGAGCGCCGACCAGGCGGCGCTGATCAAGGGATTGGGCAATTACGCGGAGTTGGCGGGCAAGTACCCGTCGTCGCTGGACACGGCCAACGTGGCGACGGACGTGGGATTCGCGGTTGCTGCCCGGATTGCCAGTGCGCTGCGTCGAGGCGAAGAGGCACCAGACCAACAGGAGATGATGCAGAAGTCGGTGGAGATCGGTGCAGCCGTGGCTTTCTACCAGAAGCTGGTCAGCGGAGGTCTTGAGCCCGAGTACAACGGCAAGACGGTCAAGCCCGGGCAGGCTGATGCCGTGTTGCTGCGATGGAAACTGACTGAGGGTCAGTGGCGGGTGATCTACGGGGATCTGCAGGTCGACACGATCAGCGCCGACTAGAAGCTGAACCTCAGATGCTCTCGATGGGATCGGGGACCGTCGTCTCTTATCACGGGGTGAAGCCGTGAGTCTTGCTGAGACGGAATGCGGCCCCGGCCGCCGCCGGATCTCAACCTCGGTCGGCCCTGCCCGGCCGGTCATGCCGGCCACCATGGGGTTGGTCGAGCGCTTGCCCCACGGGGGAACCTCGCTCGCGGGCGAGCGATCCCGACGTACGTCGGGACCCATGCCACCCGAGTTGCAGAGCATATGCGCGCAGACGTTCCGCCCGTGGGAGGTCTCGTCGCGGAAGGGTATCGGTACGTGGGTCCGACGAGGTGCTATGGAGCGGCGTGGGTTGTGCTTACAGCGGTGCGGTGAATGAGACGTGCGAGGGCCCGGCAGCGCTTGAGGCGCGTGCAGTGGGCGTCGTAGTAGCGGCGGGCGCGGTGGCCCATGCGGCGGGCGAGGCGGCGGTCGGTGGCGAGCCGTTCGAAGTGACCGGCCAGTTCGGCGGCCCGGCCGGGCCGAACGGTCCAGCCGGCTCCGGCATCGGCGAGCGTGTGGGCGACCTCGTTCTCGTTGGGGCCGACGAACAACGCGGGGCGGCCTGCGGCCAGGATGCCGTAGAGCTTCGACGGCACCACCAGGCCTTCGGCGCGCTCGCGCATGGTCACGAGGTGCACGTCGGCCGAGGCGAGGAACTCGGGCAGCGTCTCGAGCGACTGCGGCGACGTGAAGCGCACGTTGTCGAGCCCGCGCCGGCGGGTCTCGGCGATCAGCTCCGCCAGCCGCGGACCGCGACCGGCGAACGTGATCCGCAGATCGCGTCGACGGCGCAGCATGGTCGCCGCCTCGACCACGGTGTCGAACTCGTGGGCCAGGCCGAGATGGCCCGAGTACATCACGTGCAACGCCGAGTCGTCCGCCGATCGCGGTGCGGACGGAAGACGTTCGTTCGGCGACCAGTTGGGGATGGTGAGGAGCTTGTCATCGGGTACGCCGGCGTTGCGCAGGCGGTCATGCATCGCGGCGCCGGGGGTCACGATGCGGTCGGCCCGGCGGTAGATGCCGCGGGCGAGGCGGTCCATCGCTCGATGCCCGAGCGAGTTCGGTCGCAGGAAGCCCAAGGCCGAGGCCACGTCCGGGTAGAGGTCCATGAGCCACAGCACGAGCCGCGTCGAACGCAGTCGTCGCAGCATCACGCCCAGCGATGCGACGAACGGCGGGCTGGTCATGGCCACGCAGACGTCGGCGCGCGGCAACGACAGGCATCGGGCCAGGGCCAGGGCCTGGAACGACAGCATGTCGGCCACGCGACCCGGGGCCGAAGCGGCGCCGGGGCAACGGGCCATCGGTGCGTCCACTCGGTGAATGTGCACGCCGTTGTGCACGCTATATGCGGGAAGGAGACCGTCCTTGCCGTCGTAACCCCGTCGTGTGCAGACGACGTCGACGCAGCAGCGTTGGCCGAGAGCTGCGGCTCCGTCTTCGCTTGCGAGGTGCTCGGCGAAGTCGGTCAGGAGCTGCGCGGTCGCGGCGGGGTCAGGCCAGTAGTATTGGTTCAGAAGCAGAACACGCATGGTGGAACGTCGAACACGCAGTGGCGGCCTGCGTCTCGCAGGTACGTGCTTGGCGTCGGGTGCCACTGGCAGCTTGCCTGCCAGTGCTTCTGCCACAGAACACGGGCGGGCAAGCCGCCCGTGGCACCCAAGGCGCCGGCCGCTACACCCCGATCTCGCGCTCGCGAATCGGTGCGGCCGGATTGCCGCGGTTGACCGTGTACGCGGGCAGATCCTCGATTGCGGCCGACCCGGCCGTCAGCACCGCGTGCGATCGCACCGTGACGCCGGGACCGACGAACGCCATCGCACCGAGCCACGCCCCGCTCTCGATGCGAATCGGCTCGGTGATCAACGCGAAGGTCGGCGAGCGGTAGTCATGGTTGCCGGTGCAAAGAAACGCTCGCTGTGAGATGCATACGTCGTCGCCGATGGTGACCGCGGCGAGGTTGAGAACCTCGGCCTCCTCCCCGATCCATACGTTGTCACCGACGGTCAGGCGCCACGGGAACTTGATCTTCGCTCCCGAGCGGATGACCAGGCCGCGTCCGACGCGGGCCCCGAACCGCCGCAGCAGAAACGTGCGCACGCGGTTCGAGGGAACGAACGGCATCGTGAAGAAGAACCACCGAACGAGCAGCCAGCACAGCTCCTTGACGCGTCCGGCGCCGCGATCGAACGTCCGGCTGTCGTACGCGCCGAGATCGACGGTCGCGGCACGGCCGCGCGGCGTCGGCGGCAGATCAGCGACGGTCGGCATGTAGCGTGTGGCTGTGGTCATCGGACTCTGTGTCGTGATTCGGTGCGTGGTGGTCAGTTTGTGGTCGCCGCCTTCGGCGGCTCTGCCGCTCCCTTGCGGTCGCGGTTCGGAAATGGCTGATCGGTCGCGGGTGTGAATCGCACGGTGCGAAGGACGCGCTCGTACACGCCGATGAGCGCTTCCGCGGAGCGGTCCCAGGTGTAGCGCGTGGTGGCCAGCTTCTTGGCCGCGGCCCCGGCCCGCCGACGGAACGTATCATCGCTGAGCACGGTCATGAGGGCGGTTGCCACGTGCTCCGCGTCGCAGTCGACGACGACTCCGGCGCCCGCCGCCTGCACGTCCGGCCACAGGTTCACGCGGTTGCTGATGACCAGCGGCAGTCCCATCCGGGCGGCCTCGGCGACGGCAATGCCGAAGTTCTCCTGATACGACGGAAGCGCGAACAGCGTGGATGCGGCCAGGGCTTGCCACTTCCGCTCGCCGACCAGCATCGGGATGTGCGTCACGCGATCATCCACGCCGCACACGGCGGCCAAGTGGTTCACCACGCGAAGGTAGTCGGTGTCGTCGGGTCCGACGAGCAACAGGTGCACGTCGGGTACGCGCCGGGCCACTCGGGCGAACGCCGGCACGAGCAGGTCGAGCCCCTTCTTCGGATGAATGCGACCGAGGTGAGTCACGAGCCGCCGCCCGCGCAGGTACTTGTGCTCTTTCAGGAATGCCTGTGCGGCCTCCTCGCGCGACGCTTCGCTCGGATCATCGGAGCCCAGCGCCACGATGTGGCCCGGCGGCAGAGCGGGAACCGCCGACTCGGCCAGTCGCTGTTCGACGGGCGTGGTGTACACGATGCCCGCAGCGCCTCGCAGGCGCGGGAACTCGGCCAACCGCCCGTAAATGCGTTTCTTCGTGGCCTTGCGCGACAGCGAGTTCGGATCGAGCATCCCGTGCGGCATGACGAGGAACGGAACGCCGTGTCGACGGGCGACGCGGATGGCGACCGCGGTCGCGTGCGTCCAGAGCGTGTGTATGTGAACCAGATCGCATGTCGGCACCGTACGTTCGAGATCGGCGCTCAGCGCGCGGCTGCGAGCGCGGGCCGGAGCGAAGGGTGTCCACCGTGACCGATGGACGCGAAGGCCGTAGGGGCGGCTGTCCGCGCCCCACGTCTCGACGGGTTCATGCCGTGCATAGCAGTCGGTGGTGATGACGGACGTGTCCCACCCGGCCACGGCGAGGCGGCGGCACAATCGGTCCACGACCGCGACCGGCCCGCCCGCCCGCGGGTGCATGTAGGGAATCACGTGCAGTGCTTTCATGCGCGGCTCCCTTGCGGGGCGAGGAGCGTTCGACACAGCTCATGCCACCGCTCTGCGCCGCGCTCGACGGTGACATCGCGGGCGATATCGCGCGAGCGTCGGCCGAATGAACCCACCATCGCAGGGTCGCGCACGAACCGGGCCATCGCCTGCTCCAGCTCATTGGCATCGTCTGCCGGAATGATGAAGCCGTTCTCCTCCGGGACGACGAGATCGTGGGCCGCTCCGACCGTGTCCGTAGCAATCATCGGCAGACCGGCCGCGGCCGCTTCATTGATCACGACGCCCCAGCCGTCGTGCCGACTCGGCAGCACGAAAACGTCGGCATCGGCGAACGCCGAGGGCAGCTCGCGCGGATCGCAATGTCCGCGGAAGCACACGCGATCACGCAGCGACGCCGGCACCATCGACTCGTATTGGTGCCGAAACGGCCCGTCACCGAGCAGCGTCAACTGCGGCGCCGCCTCACTCGCCCGTCGCGACAGTGCGGCGAATGCGCGAAGCAGCACGTCGACGCCCTTGCGCGGGATCATCTGCCCGCTGAAGAGAAATCGCAGGGGGCGCAGGGCGCGCCCGGCGGCGGCGGTTCTTCTTGACCGGTCGATGCTCAGGTAGGCGGACACGTCGCAGCAGTACGGAATGTTGAGCACGGGCCGTCCGTCGGCCAGCAGTCGTTGGTATGCCGCCTGGGCCCGCGACCCGATGGCGGCCACCGCGCGGGCGCCGCGGAGAATCGGAGCTTGGGCGAACCGTCGCAGACCGCGGCCAAGCAGCGACCGCCGATTCAGGCCGGGGGTCTCGCCCCAGAACACCCACGGTACACCGCGACGGGTCAGGTTCCGCATGACAAGTTGCGAGGTCAGCGTGAAGTAGCCACCGACCACCACGAGGTCGGCGGGCTCACGCCGCAGCCGGCGCGAGGCGGACGGGTTCCAACAGCAGCATCGCGTCAGCGCGTGCAAAGCCGCGCCCGGCAGCACCGTGCTGTGATCGGGCAACGGCGGCGGCGTCCAGTGGCGGTCGGGCGACGTGCGTGTGTAGTAGTACACGCGCGGGTCGAGCCCCGGATGTCGGGCGACGGCGTCGAACTGCTCGATCTGGTAGGGCGACGGAATCACGGTGAGAAAGTCGATGCGGTACCGGTCGAGGTGCGCCGTTCGAACGTGCGCCGTCTCCGACTGCGGGTGGCAGACGGCGGCGGTTCGGGTCGGTTCGGTACAGGTTGCCGGCATGGGTGATGTCGCTTGCAGATACCGTTGCGATCAGGCCGCGAGGGCGTCTCGGAAGATCTCGTCGTACGCGCTGAGAAACGCGTCGAGACCGTGCCGGTCGCGTACGGTTTGCAGGCCGCGCTCGACGACCCGCTCGCGGAGGGCGTCGTCGCCGATCAGCCCGACGGCGTGCTCGGCCAGGGCCTCTTCGTCATGCTCGGTCAGCAGCACGCCGTTGTGGCCGTGCTCGATCAGTTCGTTCGTGCCGCCATGACGGACCGACGCGACGACGGGTACGCCAACCGCCATCGCCTCCATCGGCGTGCGGCCGAAGGCGTCGGCTTCCGAGTTGAACAGCAGCAGGTCCAGCGCCGCGAACAGGTCGCCGGGCTCACGGAGCCATCCCACGAAGCGCGTCCGGTCGCCGATCCCCAGGTCGCGGGCTTGGGCTTCGAGGGCACCACGCAGTGGTCCGTCGCCGGCGATTAGGAACTGAGCGTCCGGGCAGCGCTGCGTGATGCGTTGGGCAACGTTGAGGAACACGTCCAGCCGTTTGCGCGATTCGAGGGCCGAGGCGTTGCCGATGACCGGGCAGTGTTCGTCGAGCCCGAAGCGGCGTTTCATCTCGCGGCGCACGGCCGGGTCGGTGCGGCCGATATGCACGGCCGGCGCGCGTACGGTGCGCGCGTGCGGCGCGATCCACGGCGCGATGGCTTCGGCCTCGCGGCGGATGAAGTCGGTCAGGTAGGTGATCGTGTGGTATCGGCGCCCGCAGAGACGGTAGAACGCCCGCCAGCGGCGGCGGCTCTGCGGATCCGTTTCGTGATGGTAGTGCACGGTCAGGACGCGACGCCGTACGGGCGTGGCGCTCAGGGCCAACGAGCCCGAGACGGTCGGTCCGCTGACCAACACGAGATCGCACGGCGTTTGGGCGACGGTGCGGCGGAGGCTGAGGTGGCTGCGCCAGCCGAAGCGTCCGCGATACGCATGGCCGACGGTCGGGATTCCCGCCTCGGCCATCAGCTCGGCCCCGGCGCCGGCCGGATGCATCGAGACGATCCGGAAGTCGTAGCGCGGGCCGTGCAGCCCGTTCATCATCGCGTACAACGTGCGCTCGGTCCCGGCCAAATGCGTGCACTGCATCAAGTGAAGTACGCGGCAAGGCGCTGTGCTGCTCAACCGCACGACTCCTCATTCGCGGCGACCGGCATTGCCGGCGAAGCCATCAGATCCTGCAGCGCCCGACTCGCGACCTCGACCGAGGCCCGAGCACGCACGGACTCTGCCAGAGCGCCGCGCCCTTCGGCCGAGAGCGGCGTGCGCAGCGCCCGAGCCAGGGCGTTCGCGGGTGATTCGTCGGGCGTGTACGCCGTGTGCGGCACGCCGAGTCGTTCGAGAACCTCGGTGGTCAAGCCCTCCGGCAAGAGCAGCGGGCAGCCACAGGCGGCGGCCTCGAGGGCAACCGTCAGTCCCGCCGGCTCATCAGAAGCAACGAGCGGAAGCCACGCCAGGCGCGCCGTTCGGTAGACCGCCCGCAGGCCGGACGCCGGGAGATGCTGCTCGAACGCAAGCCAACGGCCCAGCGTCGGTTCGTCGCGAAGGGCGGGCGCGTAGGTCCGCCGCACCCATGGGGTATTGGCGACGCGAACCAGACGCACGCCGCCCGTACGCGCCTGGGCAAGGACGGCGTTCTCGTCGCGCTGCTGGTTGCCCGACACCACGACGAACGGCTCGCCGTTCGGCGGGGCGGATCCGGGCGAGAAGAAGGCCGTGTCGACGCCGAACGGAACCCACGCCATCCGGTCTTCGGCGAGACCATACCTTGCGGCAAACGCCGGAATCTGACTGGGTACGAGACACGCAATGCGGTCGGCGCGGCGGTAGGCAAACCCCTTCACTCGATCCAGCCATCCGCCGACGAATCCACGTCTGGGGGCGAGCCGGTAGCGCAGGGTCACGATCCTGAGTCCGGGCCGCACGTACTTGACCAACGCGGCCAGGAACAGGTCCGAAGTCAGATAGCTGACCACAGCGTCGGCGCGGGCCAGGGCGACGGTGAGTGTCGCGGCGCGGGCTGCGGTTCGCACGACACGGGCGCCGTGACGGATCAGACGACCCAGCCTTGTGGACGGTGTAGTCGCCACCGCCCGGGGTCGCGACTGATCGTCGATACAGAACCGATCGCCGGGAAGCGCCGACGCATACGCGAAACGCGGCCGGTCATGGGTTGGAGACGGCGGGCTCTGCGCCGGCGCGAGGTCCGCCGCCGTGATCCCGGGCCAGATTTCAGCCAGACAGACGCGATCGCGGCGTCCCCGAGTCGTCGAACCCGCCTCGGGCGCGCTGCAGCGAGAGGGGATCGTACCCGCCCGCGTCGGTTGGGGAGGGCCCGACGGGCGCGGCGGGAGAAACAGCAACTGTGTGTTGTGATACTCCTTGCGCTGCTCGTGCCGTTGCAGCCGACCCGACCCGGTGGTGTCGTAGGCCTGATAGCCGAGTCGGGCCATGAGGGCGATGCACTGACGGCCGCTCGGCTTGCCGGGAAGATCGCTCATTTCGACGACGACCGTGGGTTGAGCCTCGCGCAGTACGGCCTCGGCGCCTTCGAGCACAGCCAGTTCCGCCGACTCGGCGTCGATCTTGATGAAATCGGGCCGCAGCGCATGCTGTCGGCAGTAGCCGTCCAACGTGCCGCAGGGAACGGTGGTGACAGGATCGCGCCGGCTCATCCGTGGATCGACCTTCGTCTGCGGGGCCGTGTACCCATTGAACGCGCTGTACACCATGCCGTAGTCACGGAAGGTGAGGCTGCCCTCGGTCGAGAAGAGCGCCTGCCGGTTGAGCACGACGTTGGCCCGATCGCCGACGTTGCGGCGAAGCATCTCGAAGGTCGCCGGCGTGGGTTCGAACGCGTGCACCGCGCCTCCCTCACCGACCAGCCGCAGCCCCAGCAGCGTGAAGTAGCCGAAGTGCGCACCGACGTCGATCATGACCGAACCCGGACGCAGATGCTCGAGGAGCGTCGTGGTCAGGTCATCCTCGAACATGCCGTAGGTGTAGAGGTGGTGCGAGACGGGCTCGGGCAGGAACACCTGCATGCGGTCGCCGAAGAACAGCCGGGCCGTCGCCTCGTGAGGCATGACCCAGTACGCGAACCGTGTCCGCAGCAAGCGTCCCGGCGCCCGGGCGAGCTTGGTCATGCGCGATGCGGTGCGGGCCCGGCTGATGCGCCCGACACGACGCACCCAGACGGTCCGAGAATCGGTCTCGCGACCCGGTCGGGCAGGCGGAGCATGCAGCGGACTCGCCGCCGGACCCGAATGAGCGGTTGTCGCGGTCTTTCGAAAACGAAACATGAATCCTCCGGTCGCAGTCACCGGCCAACCCCGTCGCCGATCAACGCGCATCGGCGAAGAACATCCCATCCACCTGCAACAACTGCCCCGTCGATGGATCCGTGAAGCCCGGCTCGACCCACGTCAGCGGATACCCTTTTTCAGACATGTACTTGATCATGTCTGCGAAAAGGACTTCCCCTTCATAAAGAGGCACCAATGACATCTCCATCCGAATACCGATGATCTTCCCCAGTGACCGGCAGGCCCCTTCGACGATATTTCGTTCGTATCCCTGCGCGTCGATCTTCAAGTAGGCTCGCTCTCCGTCCTCGTGGTATTCGTCAAAGACGGAATCGAGCGTACGGACGGTGATTTCCTGAGTGCCGACATAAGTCGCATCCGGCGCGGCGCTGACGGTCCGCGGCAACATGTCGAGCAGTGAGCTGCTTACCGAGTTCCCTGCGACATTGAGTTTCGCCCCGCCATTGCGGTGGCCGAGCGCGGTATGCACGACCTCCCAGCGGGGATCGCGGCCTGCCCGTCGCTCGAGTTGATCGAAGGCGGTCGCGAGAGGCTCGAAAGAGACCAATCGCCCCTTGTATCCGCTTCTTCTCACGCCCGTCGCATACTGCCCCGTATTCGCCCCAACATCAAAAACCAGGTCTATGCCATGACGGTGCAGAAGATCCACCTGCCTCAGTCGCACCATATCATAGCCCACTCGATGCAGGAGCTGCTTCACGGCCGAGCGAAACATCATTTCAGGTTTCCCTCACAATCGGGCGCATGCCGTCAGTTGGGCTGGCTCTCAGGATGTCGGGGCAAACCGCTGGCGTGAGCCGCGACATGTAGGGATCCGGTCGCGCCCCGGCGCCGCGCCGCCGGTCGGCGATGTCGCCCGAGTACGAGCACGGTAAGCAGGTACAACGCAATCAAGGGGTACAGACATGACACTGCTACGGATCGTCCGAAGAGGAACAGCGCGACGAGTCCCGCCGAGTGGAATACGAGTACCGGCGGTGATTCGGGGTGTCGTTCGCGCAGGAAATCCCAAGCCCGACACAGGAAGCCCCCGATGAAGCTGCAGATCACGACGCCGAGGATGCCGAAGTTGGCGTACATCTCGCCGATGATACCG
Organism: uncultured Planctomycetales bacterium; assembly: GCA_964391465.1. GTDB lineage: Bacteria > Planctomycetota > Phycisphaerae > UBA1845 > CAYMME01 > CAYMME01. Next base: position 6,379 of record CAYMME010000051.1, on the reverse strand, counting down.
GGCGCCATGTTGGGCCCGCCGGCGAGCGCGTCGTACCCGTGCCAGGCTGCGTACTCGACACCGAAGCCGAGCGGCTTGCTCGGCCAGAGGAACCGCGGGATGGGATTGATCAGTTGGGCCCAGTACGTAGTCCCCAGCAGGTGGGGGTGCTCGCTGGGCACCACGTCCGCGATGTAGAGCAATTCACGGAACATCTCGTGCCCGACGTAGTTGGGCTGCTGCCCGAACTCGAGCCGTGCGTACCCTCGTCCGGAGACCATCGCTCCCGCGAAGAAGTAGAACGCGACCGCCAGCACCGGCGCCGCGAAGACCATTCGCCGGCGCCATCGGGGTGGGGAGAGCCAGAACACGGCCGCACAGGGAACGGCGATCGCGGCAAGCAGGGACGATCGCGTCCCACTGCCGTACGCACGCAGCAACGTCCACGAACACAGGAACAGCGCGAACAATCGGGCCCCCGGCGGGTTGCGGCGATCGAGCAGGAACAGTATGGCCAGCCAGCTCACGCCCAACACGCAGGTTTCGAGCATGAGCACGGCGGCGCGGAAATCACCGAGCGCACCGCGACCCAACTGGCCGCCCCACGTCTGCCGCATGCCCAGGATGTCCTGGATCAGGGCCTGCGGATCCGAACCACCGTAGACAATCACCGGTACGAAGCCGATGGCCGCCCCCAGGAGTAGGACCCGCCATTGCAGGTTGCGGTCTCGGAGCCGCACCAGTCGTGTGCCGATCGCATCGAACAGATGCACGCGCCCGATCCGGTAGCCGTACAGGAAGCACCACATGGCCAGGCCGACGATGATCAAGGCGTAGTCGGTCGCGTCGCGCCCGTAGGCCTGCACCTGTTCCGGAAGCTGCAGCGCCTCGAGAAGGTACCATGCGAAGATGCCAACCAGGACGACGTTCCGTGCCGTGACCAGGCGCGTCACGTCCCGGTACAGATCGGCGGCCAGGATCAGACCCAGCAGGACGGTGAGCAGCCAGGCCGCCTCCGTCGTGGGCGCAATAGCGGATTGAAGTGAAAGACCCAACATGGATTCACACAGTGCTGGCGACTAGACGCTCAAACGCACACCGGTTCGTCGGAGCGGGCCCGGTGTCTCAGACCCAGGGCGAGAACGAGGCAGAAGTAGGCCGCGACGAGGGGATAGGTCGCGCCGATGGAGACGGATCGGCCCGCCAGGAACACCACGACCAACCCCGCGGTGTAGAACATGAGCACAGGTGCACTCGACGGATGTTGCTCCCGCAACCGATCCCACGCTCGACACAACAGCCCTCCGAAGAGGCTGCACAGAACGGGGCCGACGATGCCGAAGTTGGCGTACATCTCCCCGATGATGCCGGGCGACATGTTCGGTCCGCCGGCCAGTGCGTCGTATCCGTGCCAAGCCGCGTACTCCACGCCGAACCCGAGCGGCTTCGCGGACCAGAGGAACCGCGGAATCGGGTTGACCAACTGGGTCAAGTAGGTCTGCCCCAACAGGTAGGGGTGATTTTCCGGCACGTGCTCGATAATGAAGAGCAGTTCGCGATACATCTCGTGTCCGATGTAGGTGGGCCGCGCGCCGAAATTCAGCGTTCCGTGCTCGCGCCCGACGACCATCGCGCCCGCCAGCACGTAGAAGGCGATGCCGGCGACAGGGATGCAGCAAACGAGACGGCGTCGCGTCTGCGGCGAGGAAAGCCAGAACATCGCAGCGCAGGGGACGGCGACGGCAGCCAGCAGCGACGCGCGTGTCCCGCTCCCGTAGGCCCGGAGCAGCGTCCACAGCACGAGGGACAAGGCGAACAGCCTGGCCCCGGGAGAGTTGCGGCGATTGAGTAGGAACAGGACGGCCAGCCAGCTTACGCCCTCCACGCAGGTTTCGAGCAGTAGTACGGCACCGCGGAAATCGCCGAGGGCTCCGCGCCCCAGCGGGCCGCCCCACGTCTGGCGCATGCCCAGGATGCCTCGGGCCAATGCGCTCAGGTTCACGCCGCCGTAGAGGATGACGGGCAGGAACCCGATTGCGGCCGCCAGCACCAACACGCGCAATTGCCGGCGTGGGTCCTCGAGCACGGCGATGCGAGTCCCGACCGCATCGAAGAGCCGCCACCGCCCGATCCGGTAGCCGTAGAGGAAGCCCCAGACCGTGAGCCCGACGAGAATCAACGCGAATCGGTTCGCGTCGGCCCCGTAGGCTCGGACCTCCATCGGGAGTTGCAGGGCTTCGAGCAGGTACCATGCGAAGGTCCCCATGAGCACGACGTTGCGTGCGGACACGAGGCGCGTAGGGTCTCGGCGCAGATCCGACGCGATCACCACGAACAGGGCTGCGAGGAGCAGCCAGGCGGCGTCGTTCGTTACCGAGAGTTCTGAAGGTATCGCAGCGATGATCGGGATTTGGACCATCCTTGTCCTGTACCGATTTGACGCTTCGCGACCCCATCCGTAGGCCGAGCCGGCCGCTCTCGGCGGTCCTGTTCTCGGCGTTTCCCAATGACGGCGCAGACATCGCGGAGACGATCCACGTGGCGATTCCAGCCGAATTCAGCGGCGCGTTCGGCCGCCGCCGCGCCCATCTCGGCGGCCATTCGCCGATCCTCGATGAGCCGGGTGAGTCGATCGGCCAGACCGTCCACGTCGTCCGGTCGAAGCACGTAGCCGTCCGTCCCCTCCCGCACGATGTCCGGTGCGGCCGAGTGCGTGCTGCCGATCACCGGCAGCCCGGTGGCCATCGCCTCCACGAGCACCAGACCGAACCCCTCGAACAACGAGGGCAATACGAGCACGTGACTGCGGTGCATGTGCTTGACCACCGCGTCGCGGTCGGCCCGACCGACGTATTCCACCTCACGAGCGTGGGTCCGGAACGCCCGACCCGACCCGATCAGCGGACCGACGACGACGAGTCGAGTGGACCGGCTCCGGATGCGGGCGTAGGCGTCGAGCAAGTACTTGATGCCCTTGCGCTGACCGACTCCGCCGACGAACAGAATGCGGAACGGACCCTCCGTCGGACGCGGGGCGAACCGGAACGTGCTCAGGTCGGCACCCAACGGCAAGGTGAGGATTCCTCCGTCCGGTACGCCGGCATCGGTGAGCGTCCTGCGGGTGAAGTTGCTGGCGGCGACGCAGTAGTCGGCACGGAGCACTTCTTCGTCGAGTCGTTGTGCGTACCACTCGGGAAACGCCATGTTCGAGAACGAGTCCGCCCACTCCGGGTGCCGCTCGCGCTCGTGGCCGAGAATCCGTTCCGCCGCCGGTGCGTGCCCGGTCGCCAGTTCGAGTACCGGTGTCATTCGCCGATCCCGGGCGGCACTGAGGCTCTCGCAGCAGCTTCCCTGAAAGCCCCAGAACGTGTTGGCCGAGTCGGCCGAGTCCATCGCCGTCCTCGCCACCCAGTGATCGAAGCGAGCGTCTCGCTGAAGCATCAGGTTGCCGGCGAGTCGACCGTTCCCAACCGTCGCGCGACACAGCACTTCGGGCAGTTCGAACAACGGTTGGCGAACCACCCGTTTGCCCAGCCCCTCGAGGTGCCGGCGCCGCAGGTAGCGGTCGACGGACTGGACTCGCGACAGCAACCGGTCCGGCCAGCGCGACGGTGCGTAGTAGCTGCTGGTGACGAAACGGTTCAGCAGCCCGATCTTCTGCAGCGCCAGCGCGTGTTGGTAGGCGTGCTGCTTTCCGGAATGGCTGACGACTACGGACAAGCGCCCGCGCCGGGTGCCCGTCAGTGTTTGCTCAATCCGTTCCACTGCTTCCGTCCTCGGTAGAGAGTGATTTCCCGCGGCGGCAGACGCGCCAGAGTCCTTCGGTTCGTCCGTGCCACGTTTGTAGTGTCCGCCGCCATGCGTCGCGGCCGCGGCAGTGGCGGGCCTCGGCACATGCGAAATAGACCTGCAACATCGCGAGCTTGAATCGATCGGCGATTCCCGATCGCCCCATCACGTCCCGCATGATGATCCAGCGGTTGACGACCTGGGCCCGGCCCAGGACGCGGGGCCGGCGGTGGGACCGCAGGCCCATGTCATGGTGGAAGAGACGCGCGCGCCCGGTGTTGATGAGTCGTCGCTCGCGTCCCACGCTCATCGAGTGGTGTACGTCTTCGGCAAAGGAGTACTCGCCGAAGGACTCCATGAAGCGATGAGAGCGGAGCACTTCGGCGCGGTAGGCCACGCAGCAGCTCGGCAGCCAGTCCACCGGTTGAGTGTCGTCCCTTGCGTCTTCCGGCAGGTGATTCCACGCCGGGCCGATGACGCGCCCGCCGTATTGCGGCAGCGATTTGCCCGCCATCCACCGCATGAACATCCGGTTCGCGCTCGAGGGCGGGACAAACGTCTGATTGACGACCGTGCCGCTCACGCCGCCGATTGCGCCGGCGCGGTCCTCGGCGAAGACGTTGACGATCTCCGCGATGAACCGAGGCTCACACACCACGTCATCGTCGAGGAAGAAGACGATCTCACCGCGGGCGAGGTCGATGGCCTCGTTGCGCTGGGCCGAAGCCCCGCAGCGACGGCAACGATGATACCGCAGCCTGAAGCCGCCACTTCCCGCCCGGGCGTTCACGACCTTGCGCACGGCGGCGTCGGGTGACGAATCGGCGACAATGACCTCGGTGGGCGGGCAGGATTGCCGGGCGAGGCTGTCCAGACACGCGGCCAGCGGGTCGGGACGACTTCTCGTCGGGATCACAACGGTTGTGGCAACCGGCGGTTCGGACATTGACCTTTCCGTCTGTCGCTTCGGCCGCACGCGTCGCCCGCGGTGCGCCGCGGCGGATCTCGCACGGGGGCCGGCTCCCCGACCCCGGCGCGCGTCACGATCGTGGGCGACGCCCGGCGGCAGGGCCGGGAGACCGGAAGCTGAGTTGCCGTCCACGTGTTCCACCAACGTCTTACCCTTCGGAAAGCACCTGTGCCGGCGCGGCCCTGCCGACGAGACGGCCTGCGGCGCCGCTTGCGATGCGGCGGGGCGATGCGCCGATTCGCTTCATTTGCAGCGTGTCGATCCTGTCGTCGTCGGAGCCGGAACTCCCACCGCTCCCCCCCGGCGGCGGAACCGGCGTCGGTACACCGCCGCGGCGCAGCGACCTCGCGCCGGCCTCCAGAATCCGGACCACGCGCTCGCCGTCGTGCCCGTCGGACAGAATGGGCGTCCCGTCGAGCACGGCGTCAATGAAGTGACGGACTTCGAGCCGAAGCGGCTCGCTCGGCGGGATTCGCGGAATCAGGATGTCGCCCATGCGCACCTGGATCGCCTCGCCGTAGTCGGCGACGCTGGGTTGCATCGACGCGCCCTTGTCGTAGAGCCGCACCTTCTCCGCCGCCTCCATGTCGTCGAACGTCGCCATCCGCTCGGTGCCGACGATGGTCACCTTGCGCACCTTGTGCGGATCGAGCCACGAGACATGTACGTGGGCAAGCCGCCCGTCGGCGAAATCGAGCGTGCCGAAGACCACGTCCTCGATGTCCGGTTGCAGGAAGCACTGGCCGCTGAGGGTGATCCGCACCGGCTCGGCGTCGAACAGGTAGCAGATGATCGACAGGTCGTGCGGAGCGAGCGACCACCACGCGTTCTCCTCGCTGCGTACGATGCCGAGGTTGACGCGCTGGGCGTAGAGGTAGTGGATGTCACCGAGCCGGTCGTCCTCGATCAACTGCTTGAGGTAGCGGACGGCCGGATGGTACTCGAGCAGGTGGCCGACCATCAGGCGGCGGTCCGCGCGCTCGGCCGCGTGGGTCAGAACGGCGGCGTCGGCCGCGCTCAGCGTCATCGGCTTCTCGACGTAGACATGCTTGCCCGCCTCGAGCGCCTGTAGGGCCAGGGTGAAATGCGTCGGGGCGGGGGTGGCCACCGCGACCGCGTCGACAACCGGGTCGCGCAGGACTTCCTCGAACGAGACGGTCGTCGCCGTTTCGCGGTAAGTCTTCGCGTGACGCGCGAGCGTGTTCTCGTTCAGGTCACAGAGCCATCGCAGGCGAGACCGCTCGGACGTCGCGAAATGACGCACGAGACCCTGCCCCCATGACCCCGCTCCAACTACAGCAACATCGAGTTCGTTCGACATGGTTTCACGTAACCCCAGTAGTCCGTCACGGCCCGGTTCTCGGCTCGGGTGCCGCTCTGGGTGACTTGTTTCTTCCGGGTGGCCCACCTGTTCAGAGGTGGGGGACACGGTTCCGATTGCCTAGTCGCGTCCCCCACGGTCGAAGCCATGGGTTCCCCCACACGCAAGTGCAGGCGCGCCGCCGCGAGCACGGGCAGGCGAGCTGTTCGTGGTACCCGCTGCCGGCTGCCCGTTGCCGGCAAGAATCGACTCGTACGCAAGGAGGTTGCGGTCCGAGTGGTCTTGTTCAATCAGGCGCCGCGCTCCGGCGCCGACGCGAC
>CAYMME010000050.1:0-25536 GCA_964391465.1 uncultured Planctomycetales bacterium | reverse complement strand
GGGAGGAAGCATGTTGGAGTCGGATCGAAACGGCGGGACCACGTCAGGTCGCAGGCTCAGCTACAAGTACCAGCGTCTGCGTGAACGCCTCCGGGAGGCGATCAGCACTGGCGAACTCTCGGGTCGGCTGCCCGGAGAACGCGAGCTGGCGCGTCGATACGGGGCGAATGCCAAGACACTCAACAAGGCTCTGAACGATCTGGCGATCGAAGGCCTGCTCATCCGCCACGTCGGACGCGGAACGTGCGTGGCCAAGGACGTCGCCGCAGATCCGATTCTGGGGCGGACGCGCCGGTTCCGATGGCTCGTCGGCGCCGCCGATAATCACGCCTTCCGGCAAGAAGCGTTCGACCGGGCGGCGGCGATCACGCGCGACAGCGGACATGAGATCGAGCGTCTCGAGATCAAGCTCGATGCGGCCGGGGCACTGCCCAACGGAGCACTTTCGCCGGGGCAACTGCGCGAAGTCGACGGCATCGTGGTGTACGCCACGCAGGTATCCAAGCCTTTCGTGGCCGATCTCATCCGCCGGCACATTCCGTTCGTGCTGGCCAACACGCTCTCGAACGAGGCAACCACCAACACCGTCAACCCCGACTATGCACGAGGGGCGTTCGAACTCGCCGAACACCTGATCGGGTTGGGGTATCGCGACATACGATTGGTCATCCGGCCGGACGAGTCGCCCGCACTCATGCTCGCGAAACTTGGCTACGCAACGGCCATGCAGCGTTACACCTTGGCACCACGACCCGTGGTTCTGCTGGGTGAGGAAACGGATACTTCGAACCGGACGCGCCTCGCGGAGCTGCTGGACGGCGAGTACGGCGCCACGGCCGCGATCTGTGCCGGCACGGACGCGATCGAGGCCGTGAGCAGGGAGATCGGGGCGGGGTTGCCGGCGGATCTCCCGCTGGTCGGCCTGGTCGAGCCCGGCCAACCGGTCGACGAAGGCCGGAGGCTGACGACGTACGAAGTCGATGTCGACCGCATCGTCGACTGGACCATGCGGATGCTGATCGAAGCGGCCCCGGCTCAACGCCCTCAGCAGGTCATCGTGCCGGGGGCGGTGGTTCATCGCGGGTTGACGACGGTGCCCCAACCGCAATCGAGTGCATCCCTCTCCCCGACGGACGCCGTGATCTGATCGCCGGGGTGGGGAGAGTTCATTTCCGTTTGCGTTTCTTCTTCCGTGGGGGCGGCGGCTCCTCCGGGAACACGAAGGGTACGGCCTTGGGAGACCGCAGCGGCTGCCGGTACAGCCAGACGAAGTAGACGGCCGCAACGGTCAGCATGCCGACGCTCACCGACTGGGAGATGGTCAGGCCGACCACATCGTGGGCATTGTCGACGCGCACCAGTTCCAGAATGACTCGCGTGATGGGGTAGAGCACCAGCAGCAGGCCGAACACGACGCCGTGCCGTTTGCGGCGGCGCAGAACGGCCGCCAGAAGGAACGACAGCAGAATCGCGTTGATGGTCCCGTAGAGTTGTACCGGATGCACGGGGTTCGACCGGAAGCGACTGCCGTACGCGCGGTCCCGCAACTCTACGGAAGTCAGCCCGTACCACCGCGTGATCGCCGCGGCGCTATGTGCGACCGAGGAATCCGGCTTGCTCTCGGGATCGACATCGAGCACGTCTCGGCTGATCGGACCCGCATACCCGGCCGACGAGACGGTCAACAACTCGGCGGGCAGAGTCAGTTGCCGGTCCAGCCACTGACGGGCCTGCGGACCACTCGCATGTGGAAAGCGCACCGCCCAGGCGTGGTCGCACATACCACCCCAGCAGCAGCCGTTCAGAAAGCACCCCACTCTGCCGAAGGCCAGTCCCCACACGATGGCCGGGGCAATGATATCGCAGTACATCCGTAGCGACACCCCCTTGAGGTAGAGGTACAGCACCACGGCGAGCGTACCCGCGATCAGGCCTCCGTAGAACTCCAGCCCGCCCTGCGTCACGTCGATCACCGCGAGGAACACGTTCTTCTGCAAGGCGAAGCTGCGCTCCCAGTGGTGAATCACGTAGAACACCCGCGCCCCGAGGACTCCGAAGATCAACGCCAGGAAAGCCGCGTTCAGCACCAAGTCGGGGTTGCCCTTGAGCAGGGCCGTCCGCCGCGTGGAGAAGTAGACGGCGGTGAGGAACCCGATCATCAGCATCACGCCGTAGCTGGGCACGGCGTGCTCAATGAGCGGGATGGTGAACAGCGTCGGTTTCATGCGCTCACTCACTCAGGAGGTTGACGGGGCGGTTGGCGCCGTCGACGAGGAGGATGCGGGGCTTGTGAGTGGTGAGCTCGTCGGGGGTCAGGTAGACGAAACCGAAGATGATCACCAGATCTCCCACAGAGACCAGGCGGGCGGCCGCACCGTTGACGCAAATCACGCCGCTGCCGGGCTCGCCGAAAACGACGTACGTCTCGTGACGCGTGCCGTTGTTCAGGTCGGCCACGAGGACCGCCTCATGCTCGACGATCCCCGCCTGTTCGCAGAGGGTTGGATCGATGGTGATGCTGCCGACGTACTCCAGGTTGGCGTCGGTGACCGTTGCCCGATGGATTTTTCCCTTGAGGACCTTGGTGAACAAGCGATTCTTCTCTCTCAGTGCGCGTCTTGGCAACGCCTTTCACAGGCGTCCGGTGGTGCTGCAATGGCTACCCAGCGGGATTCTAGTCGTCGGTGGGACCGGCGTCCACGACGACGTTGTCGATGAGCCGCGTCTCCCCGATGCGGACGGCCAGGGCGATCATCGCACGCCCCGCGACCGTGGTCAGCGGTTCGAGTCCGCCCGCACCGACGATCTCGACGTAATCGATCGTGCAGGGGCCGGCCCGCTGGAGGTGCTCGCGGATCATGGCCACGAGCGTGGCGGCGTCGCGCTGCCCCTCGGCGATCTGTCGATCAGCCATCCGTAGGGCCTGTGACAGGCTCACCGCCTGACGGCGTTGGTCCGGTGTCAGGTAGACGTTGCGGCTCGAGACGGCCAGCCCGTCCGGCTCCCGGACCGTCTCGCACACCACGATCTCGATGGGGAAGTGCAGGTCCGCGACCATCTTGCGGATCACTACCGCCTGCTGGCCGTCCTTCTGCCCGAAGTAGGCCGCGTCGGGCTGGACGATGTTGAACAGCATGGTGACGACGGTGGTCACGCCGTCGAAGTGCCCGCGGCGATGAGGGCCGCACAGTTCGGCGGTCAACCGCTCGACGCCGACCGTCGTCGCGGGATCCGTTCCGTACATGGCCTCGACTGACGGGGCGAACACCAGATCCACGCCCCGCTGCTCACAGCCGGCCGCGTCGGCATCGAACGTCCGCGGATACGTCTCGAGGTCCTCGCCGGCTACAAACTGCGTCGGGTTCACGAAGAGGGTCGCGACGACGTAGTCGCACTCGGCCCGGGCCCGGTCGACCAGCGCGAAGTGCCCCGCGTGCAGCGCACCCATCGTCGGAACGCACGCGATCCGCCGCCCGGCCCGGCGGGCCTCATGCACGCCGGTGCGCACCTCTCGGACTGTCTTTGCGATGACCATCTCGACTCAACTCAAACGTGAAACCACGCGGCTGGGCACTATATCGCATCGACCGGTTGCGGCAAGGTCAGGCAGCGACCAATCCGAGCCCCGAGCGCGAGCGAGCGGGTCCGGGCCGAAACGCACGTGGGTATGACCCCGCGCTTGCGCTTGGGGCTCGGATCAGGCGTGCCGCAGGTGCGCCACCCGTCAGTTGCCGGTCGGCAACTCGCGCCGCAGGCTTCGATCCGGGGTGTCGCCGGTCCACTCGTTCTGGACGAACAGGGCGCCGTCACGGAACCAGACGCCGTTGTTCGTCCCCGACCGCACGATCAGGGGCAGGGCTTCCTTATCGTCGGGCTTGCCCTCGAGCGTGGCCCTGCTCCATCCGTGTTCGGTGTCGGTGAACAGGCGCACGAAATAGCCATCCTCGTTCGAGCAGACGATGTCGAGCTTCTTGTCGTCGTTGAGGTCGACGAACCGCAGACCGCGGTCGTGACCCTGCTCATCCACGATGAGCTTCGTTCGCGGCAGACTGAAAGGCGCGGGAGCCCACCGGTTGCGGTCGGGCCGCCATAGCAGCGCCTCGTTCTTCGACTCGTTGTTGACGATCAGGTCCGTGAAGCCGTCTCCGTCGACGTCCCGGGCACGCACACCCAAATCGCGCCCGCGGCGGACCGGGACGTACTCCGCAGCACCTTCGGCAAAGGACTCTGCCAACGGCTTGGCCGGCTCCCAGCCCTTCCCGTCGAAATGATGAAGCGACGCGGTTCTCCGGTTGCGGGTCAGGGCCGAGGCGAATCCGTTCTTGCGGATCTCGACGAACCGCACGCCGCGGTCCCGCCCGCGACGATCGACGATGCGGAGTTCCGACTCGGTACTCTGCCACTGCTTGCCGTCCCACACGCGGGTTTCGCGCCGCTCGGGGGCACCGATCACCACATCGAGATGGCCGTCGGCATTGAGATCCAAGAGCCGGACGCCGTTGTCGCCGCCGTCGGCGGACCGGAGCGACCAGCCACCCAGTAGGTGCTTGTCGATCCGCTCCTGAACGTCCTTGAAGCTGGCGAACCGCACGCCCCGGCCGTACTCGGTGTGAGCGAAGTCGATCAGCTCGACGACCTGCTCGGCCTCGAGCCAACCGTGCGGGTGAAACACGAGTGTGAAGACCCCCTCCTTGGCCACCACCGCCGCCAGCGCCCGCTTCAGATCGGCCACCGTGGCCGGAGCGTTCTTGCCGTTGCGGTTCTGGGCTTCCCAGTCCGACGGCACGGTACACGGGATCTCCCAGACCGTGTTGCCGATCACGTAGGGGTAAGGGTAATCCTCGATGTAGTTCACGAAGTTCTTGAACTGCACGTACTTGCGGAAGCGGTCGTTCCCGTCGGCGTCGGTGACCCACTCGCGTTTGAGCGACTGGTCTGCCCCCGTCATCAGCACGAAGACCGAGCTGTCCATGGTCATGAACGCCCCGCTGTCGCTGATGCGGCCGAAGATCTCCCAGAAGAATCGCGGCGAGACGCTGTTCATCGAGTCGCAGCAGGGCATGCGAAAGGCGATCGGCCGGTTGCCCGGGATCCTACGCAGGGCGTCGATGCACGAGAGCACGTCGTTGGCCGCCTTCTCGAGATCCTGCTTGTGCAGCAACGGGCAGGGGTGCGTCGTGGTGTGGACGTCGATCGACACGCCTTCGGCGAGCCAGGTCCGCAGCATCGCATGCGATGGGTCCGCCCCCTGGCTCATGATGCTCAGCGGACTCCGGCCGCCTTCGAGCTGCTTGAGCCGGTCGCGGATCGGCCCGAGGTAGGCCTCGTACTTGTCGGGGTCGCGCATGTCGTCGATCGAGAAAATCACGACGGCCTTGACGCCCGGCTCCCCAAACCACGACGGCGTGGTCAGCTTCGGGAACGCCTGCGAGGGGTAGTACACCTCGTGCTCGTCGAGATGCATGAAGCGGTTGCCGGGCACGTAGTCCCGGGCGGCGCTCTGTGCGGTCGCGATGAGGCCACAAACAGCAGGTAGCATCCACGTGATTCGTCGCATCATCTCGTGATCTCCGGCCCTGGTGTTTCGGCTGCGGACAGTATCCTTCGCTCAGGATCGTACCGCGCTCCCTGACCGCCGCAAGGCAGTCCCGGCGAGCTCACCGTGCGTAGCGTATCAGGATCGAGCTCCCGCCGCCGTGTGCTTGGTCGTGGATGGACTGCACCTTGCCCCAAGGGTGGGGCGTCGCCAGCGGACTCGGGCCCAGATGCGTCCGCAACCAGCGGTCGTGAAACGCCTTCCGAGCCCGTTCCTTCTTCTCGCTGAAGTCCTCCCATGTGCGGCCGTAGCGGTCGTTCGAGCAGATGAGCGTGACGTGGTCGATGATGCCGTCCAGAAACATCGCGCCCAACATGAACGGCGCGCCGCCGATGGTCAGCGGCCCGAGGTGGAACCAGCGGCGTCGTCCGCGAGACGGCTCCGACCGCGCGTCGGCGCCCAGACGACTCGCCAGGAACTCCTCAACCGTCATCTTCGGCTTGATCCGGTCACGGCAGCCGTCGATCTTGATCGACCCGGTTCGTCGGCTCATCGCAGGCATGTGCAGGCCTCCTGCTTGCTCACTGAGAACGAGAAGAACCGCACGGGCTGGAGGCCAGGATTTCGGTGAGTACACGGCCCTCGGCCGTTGGCAGGTCCGCACCGAGAATCGCGGCGATCGTCGGGGCCACGTCCAGGCTGGAGATCTTTCCGAGCCGGGCCCCCGGCTTGATTGCGGCCCCCGCGGCGACGAACGTGGCGTGCATGAAGCGCTGGTCCGGCAAGTGGCCGTGCGTGCCCCGGCGACCGCCGACGTCGGTCACGAGCTTGCCGCCTTTGTGCGTGGTCGAGAACGAGTAGCCTGACTTGGCCGAGAGCATCAGGTCCGGTTGCTCGGGGTTCTTTGCCGGATCGGGCAGTCCGAGCTTCGTGAACGCATCGACATCGAGCACGCGGTCGACCCCCTCGATGGCGGCCAGCCGCGGGATCAAGTCCTGCTTGACCTGCTCGCGCGTCGCGTCGTCCATCAGGTAGATGCCGGCCGATCCGCCGCTGCTTTGCAGCCACGCACGCCGTTTGGTGATCTTGCCCTTGTCGTCCACGTCGATCAGGCCTCGCTCGGCCAGCAACACGTTCGGATTGATGTGCTTCTCGTAGACGGCGAAGCCGTGGTCGGACACGACGAAGAGCGTCGACCGGCCGGCCAGCGGGGGTGATTGCAGCGTCTCCCAGAGTTCCCGGATCCGGTCGTCGGCGTTCGCGCACGTCCAGTAGGCCTCTTCGACGTTCGGGCCGTAGTCGTGCTCGAAGCCGTCCGGCGTAATGAGGTGCAGGATCAGCAGCCCCGGCCGGTACGTGCGGAGCAGGTACGAGGCCGCCCGGGTGTACGTCGCATCGCGCATGGCCGAGTACTCGTGCTTCCAACCCCACGTGCCCAGCTTGGCGATTGAGATCCCGGCCGCGGCCAGCTCGTCGGCCAGACCGGGGGTCGTGTACCTGCGATGCATCGCTTCCTGGTTCGAATCGGGGATCATCCAGTCGAGCGTGTCGGCCCCGTTGCACGCGGGCCAGATGATGCTCGCGGTCTTCATGCCCGCCCCGTGAACGGCGTCGTAGAGCGTCGGCACACGTACACACTGCTCCTTGGTGAACGTCGCGTCGCCGATGTAGCCGATCGACTTGCCGGTCTTGCGGTCGAGCGTCCGGTTGGCAATGACCCCGTGCTTGGCCGGCGACGCTCCCGTGATCAGCGAGACGTGGGCCGTCCAGGTCACGCTCGGGAACGTGGTGACCATTCCTTCGGCGCAAGCACCTTCGCGAGCGAGCCGACGCAGCGTCGGCATGTGTGCGTTCTTGTCCTGCATGTAGGTGGCGGACAACCCGTCGACACTCACGAGCACGACGCACCGATCTGCACCACCCGTCCCCACGGTGGTGCATCCTGCGCTTGCCATCGAAGCCGCGACGAACAAAGCCATACTACGAACGACACTCATGTCACTTCTCCTCGTTTCGGTCGGCGGCTATGGCCCGCGGGCCGGCAGCGGCAGGCCGTCGACCAGCGCTTGAACTCCTGCATACAGGAAGAACAGCAGCGTCGCCACCAGGGCCGCATTGATCGCCACTCCGCTGCGAAACGTGCGTCCGGTCCATCGTACCCGGTTGTTCATGATCAGCAGCGTCAGGGCGAGCAGCGGCATGAACAGGGCCCCGAACACTGCGTACGTCAGTTGAATGCGTTCGACAGACATCCGCAGCAGCCCGAGCGGGACAATCGCGATCGCAAGCAGGTAGATACGGTACGGCCGGGAACGGACGAAATCCACGCGCGGAGGTCCTTCGGCCGACGGTCCGCCGCGCAGAGCCAGGAAATCGGCGAACAGGTAGGGTACGCCCTGCCAGACCCCGAGCAGGCTCGAGAAGACGGCGCCCCAGAAGCCGATGAGGAAAACCCAGCGGCCAAGGCCCCCGACAGCCTGATGCAACTGGTCGGCCATGCGCACCGCGACCATCGTCCCCTCGTCGATCGTGACCCGTGAACCGATGATGACCATGGCCATGCCGAACAGGGCCGTCATCACGTAGCCGATCGACAGGTCGATACGGCATGCCCGGAGCCCTTCGAGCCCACGCCGCCCCTTCTCACGCACCCAGTAGCCGTAGGACAGCAGGGTCACGGTGCCGCCGACGCCGCCCAGGATGCCCAGAATCCAACCCAGGCCACCCGGGGGAATGGTGGGAATGACGATTCCCCGTCCGACCGCGGCCCAGTCGGGCCGGATCAGCACCGCCGTCAGCATCACGGTCACGAACATCACCCCGATGCAGACGGCCATCACCTTCTCGAAGAGCTTGAACCCGCCGAGCCAAACCAGTCCGAGGCCTACAAACGAATGGGCCACGCCCCAGACGACTTTAGACGTCTCCGGGGAGCCGACCGGCCACAGAGCGGTGCCCGCGACGCCGCATGCGTTGACCAGCGCCCCGCCGACGACGAACGACCACAGCACCAGGTAGCCCAGGAACACCCACTGGATCCAGTGCCCGAGCCGACTGATCCAGCCTTCAAGCAGCGTGGTGTCGGTGGCCATCTGCCACCGAGCGATGCCCTCGGCGAGCGTCCACTTCAGCAGTGCGCCCGCCAGCGCCGCCCACAGCACGGCCACCCCGACTCTCGAACCGGCGATGCCCGCGGTCAGCAGGTCACCGGCCCCGACGCCCGTGGCCGCGACGAGAACGCCCGGGGCGATGGCGGAGAACCACGAAGGTCGCTCATTCGAGGACATGGCGATTGCGTCGATTCACCGCGGCCTGCGCCTTGCAGGCCGTTCGTTGAGGAGCCAAGTCGGCCTCGGAAGCAGATGCCCGTCGAGTCAGTATTGCAGAAAAACCCACCTCTGCCCACGAGCGACGGCCGACTGCCTCGGGTTTCGCAATATAATGTGCAAGGGGCAGCGGTCCCCGGAATGAGGAGTGCCAACATGTCCTCGATGGTCTCGCTCAAGGAGCTGCTTCGCGACAACACGATGGGCTCCGCACCCGAACTCGTCCGAGCCGAGGGCGACAAGACCGTGCGCTGCCTGGCCTGCGGGCACCGGTGTCGCATTCTGGACGGCCGGGCCGGCGTGTGTCGGGTCCGCTTCAACCGCAACGGCGAGCTGCGCGTGCCCGGCCGTTACGTCTCCGGCGTGCAGGTCGACCCCATCGAGAAGAAGCCGTTCTACCACGCCTTCCCCGGCCGGGACGCCCTGAGCTTCGGGATGCTCGGCTGCGACCTCCATTGCTCGTACTGCCAGAACTGGATCACCAGCCAGGCCCTGCGCGACGACCGGGCCGTTGCCGGGGTCCGGGCATGCGACGCCAACCGACTGGTCACCCTGGCCGTCGAGCAGCTCGCCCCGGTCATCGTCAGCACCTACAACGAGCCGCTCATCACCGCCGACTGGGCCGTCGAGGTCTTCCGCCCCGCTCGCGAACGCGGCATCACGTGTGGGTTCGTCTCCAACGGGAACGGCACGCCCGAAGTGCTCGAGTACCTGCGGCCGTTCGTCGACCTCTACAAGGTCGACCTCAAGGGCTTCGACGATAGGCGCTACCGCAAGCTCGGCGGCGTGCTGGAGAACGTGCTCGACACCATCCGCCGACTCGAGCAGATGGACTTCTGGGTCGAGGTGGTCACGCTCGTCGTGCCGAGCTTCAACGATTCCGACGACGAGCTTCGCCAGATCGCCGAGTTTATCGCGTCGGTGTCGGTCGACATTCCGTGGCACGTTACCGCGTTCCACCCCGACTACAAGATGACCGACCCGCCGGCCACGCCCACCGAGACCCTCCTCCGCGCTTACGAGATCGGCCGGCTTGCCGGCCTGCGCTTCGTCTACCCCGGCAACCGCCCCGGCCGGTTCGGTGACCGCGAGAACACCCACTGCCCCAACTGCAATGCCACCCTCATCACCCGCCAGGGCTTCTACGTGACCGCCAACCGAATGCAGGGCCCGGCCTGCCCCGACTGCGGCGAGAAGATCCCCGGAGTGTGGGAGGGCGACGCGCCGACCGAGTCGAACGGCAGCGGATTCCCCCGACCCGTGAGGGTGTAGGTCCCCCGCGGCGGGTTGCGGAAACACGAGATGCTCCGTCGGATCATGCTGCTGCTATCGATCCTGTCGCTTGCAGGCACTCTGGCGTTCTGGGCCTGGAGCCACGGCCGGACCTGGGCTCACCTGTGGTCGTCCGGCACAACGCACTGGGAAATGCGGGGTCGGGATGGTTCGGTGAGCATCTACATGTACTGGCACGTCCGCAAGAACGGAGCCTACATGGGTCGTTTCGCAGGCCAACACCTTTGGGCCATACCCCTCCCCTTCCCCTTGCTAACCGTCCTGTTCGCCACGTATCCAGGATTCGTATACATCAGGTTCTGCGTCCGACGCCACCGCAGAGTCGTCCGTCAGAGCCAGGGGCTGTGTGTCGTGTGCGAGTACGACCTGACCGGCAACGTCTCCGGTGTGTGCCCAGAGTGCGGAACACCAATCGAACGTGTGGAAACGTAGGCGCGCGGCGCGGCGAGCGAACAGTCCGTGGAATCGGCACCATCCACGATAGCAAGCGGCATCCATTCGCCCTGAAAGGGCGACGGATCGTAGCCACGGGCGCGAGCCCGTGGTGAGCAAGCGTCATTGACACGCCCGCCCCTCCGGGGCTCTCGGTGATTGGGTCGGCCGCTACCCAGCGGCTCACGCCGCTGGCTATTGACTGGCGCCCGTTCCGGACTCACCCGTGCACTGATGTTCCAAACCTACTGCAGCTCGGACTCCATCTCGCCACGCCTTGGCCCGACGCGGTTCAGTTGCACACATGCATCACTCCCCATCTGCGGACAACACCAGCGAACACGTGAAGGCCGTCGATCCGGTCGTGGTCGCCCGGCCAACGAGGCTTGTGGCCGGTTCGCGATGGTGGTAGCCGCGGCTCTCCCAGCCGCAGATGGGTTCTTCGCTGCCCTTGTGGGTGGTTGCGTTCAGATTCGGGTCGAGGGTGAATACGAGTTGGCCCGTTGGCGTGGCGACGGTGTAGCGGTTCTCGTCGGCGGGCTCTACGCGGCAGTGGGCGGCGAAATGGAACCACACTTCCACTTCGTGTGCCCCGGCCGCGTCGATTGTGTCGGTGATGTCTACGCGGTTGGCGTCGGTGTCAAGCCGCACCTCGCGACGGTGCGTGACCGGATCGTCGAGACGGCGATACCCGTCGTGCGACGCCGACACAATCTGCGTCGCAGCGTCCGGCTGCCACTCCTCGCAACGGGTCTCGGCGCGCTGACCCCACAAGAACAGGCCCGTCATCTCCGACTGGTCCTGCCCGTCAACAACGACCGTGTTGTGAGCCCGCGTACTGCGGAAGTAGCTTCGCCATACGCGGTAGGTGAAGTAGTCGTACGTACCGGGATCAATCAGAACGGCGTCGCCGCGGGCCGAAACGGTCAGGCTCAGGGCGTCGGCGTGCCCGTGGGCGGCGATCGAGCGGAAGCCCAGGTTGCCGCAGTCGAACACGACGGCGAGCGGCGGAGGTGACCCGGCCGCCCGGTCGCGCAGGACGTAGTAGCCCGCATCGGGAAACGCCAGCGGCACGTCATCGCCGAGCCCCTTTCCGGCGCCGCCGTCGGGAAGGGCCTCGAACGACTTGCGTCCCTCGTCGCCCAGCAGCCAGTACGCGCGCTGGCTGAATGTCGGGGCGAGCGATTTGAACGACGGCCGATTGCAGAGCACTGCGCCGACGGGCAGGAACGACGCCACGTCGTTCAACCGGTCACCGGCGGCCACGACGTAGCCGTCGTCGGCGTCGCCGAACAGCGGCGGGGCGCCGGTGGATGCGAGCGCGGCGACGAACTCGAACATGCGCTCGAGCTTCGACCAGTACGCAGCCGGGAAGTCGTGGCCGGCCCGGCGGGCCAGCAATCCTGCAAGCAGGAAGAACTCCAGCACGAAGAGGTGGTAGCCCGTGGCCTGCTCGCGATTGACGCCGTCGGGGAAGGTCTGCTCTTCCATGGCGTGAACAAGAAGCGCCTGGCTACGCTCCCGCCAGCGGGTCGCTTGCTTCAAGAAAGGGAAGTACAACGACGCAACGAGCACGCCGGCCGCCTCGCCGATGGTGTGGTTGTTGGCCGAACTGTAGCGCGAGTAGCTGCGGTCCACCTTGCGGCAGTGCAGATGGACCAGGGGCAGGAGACGAGCCAGCACCTCGTCGGCCAGTACGGCGGACGGGCGGATCAGCTCGAGCGCCCACACCCAGTTGATCATGCGGATCGACAGCTCCATCGGACTCCGCCACTGCATGCCGCGGTCGAACGGGCACTGCTCGATCCAACTGTCGATCTGGGCGACGACCTCGCGGGCGTAGCGCTCGTCGCCGGTTGCTCGGTAGGCCCGCCCGAGCGTAACCAAGTGGGCGTGCCGGCTCGGTTCCCACGCGTACTTGCAGTCACCGGCCTCGTCGTAGTCGCGGTAGTCGATCTTCGGCGCGTAGCGAAGCGGGATGTCCCGGCCCGCGTTGTACTCGCGATTCCAGTTGATCGTCTCGCCCAGGGGTTCGTCGTGCAGGGCAAAGAAGGTGAAGCGGTGATCGCAGAGCTTGTCGGCCTCGACCACGAGCTGCTCGATGGCTTCGGAAGGAAGCTCGACGCCGCCGACCGGCGGAAACGGCAGAAGCGAAGCCCCATGCTCGAGGCAAGACCGCACCGCGCCGCGAACGTCGGCGACCTGTGAGAGCGCCGGCGGCTCGGACCGCATCGGCAGCAACAACCCGTCCGCCGTCTCGCGCAGCTTGCCGCCAACGCGCCAGCCGATTTCCGCAACCGACATGCTGCGGAGTCTCTTGAAGTACCAGGCGGGGGATTGCACGGCGAGCTACACCCGCGTTCGTAGGGTCCGCCATGCGGACCATTCTGAAAGAGCCAAGGACCATGTGGTCCGCACGGCGGACCCTACGGTCTGATCGCTGAAAGCTGATAGCCGACAGCTCACAGTCAGAGGTTCAGAAACTCCTTCATGTGCTGGTCGTAGATCTCCTGGTGGGCGTCGACGTTGAGCTGGAGTCGCATCTCGTTGATGACCTTCGTGCCCATGCCGATCCACTCTCGCCAACAGTTGGCGCAGACCGACACCAGGATCCGCTCGCCGAGTTCGCCCTTGAACGGGCGCTCGGGCAGTGCCGGTCCGGTACCGTTGCATCGCGAACAGCGAAAGCCCGCCGCCGTCTCACCGGCCGCGGGCGCGGCGGCCGTCTCCGGCTCTGCAACTACGGGCATCGTACCGCCCAATTCCGTCAGCAGTTCGCCCATCTCGTTGCGCGGCATCATGTCACCGCGTTCGTGGGCCACCTGGTAGCCGCGTTCGAGTGTGGCCACGGCTCCGTCGCGGTCGCCCCGTGCGTTCTGCGCCTGAGCCAGCAGGTGGTACGCGCGCGAGTGGCCCGGATTGAGCTCGAGGGTACGTTGCAGCGATGCGGCGGCCTCGTCATACCGCGCCGCTTCGAAGCACGCCTTGCCCAGGCTGAAGTGCCCCAGCTCGTTGGCCGGGTCAGCCTCGGCCATGGTGCGAAACTGTTCGATCCGTTGTTCGACGTCCATCGATCCGGGCTCCCTACCGTCAGTTCTCCACGCACGCCTCTGTGCGCTTGCGGGTCAAAGGCACATCTGCGGGGATCAGACTGCTACCAGCACGCTGCCGCCCTCGACGCGACACGGGTAGCAGCCCACGCCTTCGCCCTCACCGGTGGCCGGCTTGCCGGAGGTCACGTCGAACTCCCAGGCGTGCCAGGGGCAGGTCACGACCGTGCCCTCGAGCTCGCCCTCGGCTAGCGGTCCACTCTGGTGACTGCACGCATTGTCGATGGCGTGGAACGCGCCGTCAACGTTGAACAGGGCAATCTCCTTGCCGTTCACGACGGCGACTTTGGCGGTGTTGGGGGGCACGTCTTCAAGTGCCGCGGCTTTCACGAACTCTGCCATAGTGCTGAGCGTATCGGCGTGCGCGCAGGCCGGCGAACGACCGCCCCGCGCCGGGGATTGCTACCGATAGACCTTGTGTCGCGGCCGGCCCTCGAGGATCTCGGCCGAGCCCCAGTTCGCAGTCTCGGCGAACTCCTTGGAGTGGATGAACTTCTCGAACGCGTCCATCTCGCTCCACTCGGAGATAATTAGATATTCCTTGTCGTCGCTAGTGTCGCGGTACAGATGCGAGTCGGTGTGGCCGTCCATCGTGCCCATCAACTCGAGCACCTTGTGGAACGCTTCCTCGAAAACCGGCCCCTTGCCCTCCCGAACCCGATAGTTCATACCCACGGTGATCATAGTCCAACTCCCGTTCGATCCAATGCTGGCTTCCGGCAAACCGAGACGACCGGCTTGTGACTGCGGATGGTTCCCCCCATAGCAGAAATCGTCGAATGCCGCCACGGCGAACGCCAAATGCCGGTCGTCAGGATCACGGCAGTCCCAGCGGCCCGCACCGCCGCCAAACGCCCGCGCCCTTCACACGTTCACACCCTTCTCACTTCTCACCTCTCACTTTGCCTGTCCCCTGGCCGGTCACACCCATCGTGCCGTATGATCTCCGGTCGCCTTTGGATTGCGGCGCTGACACGCTTGACTCCGACGGGTGGCGCGTGCCGCACGGCAACTCGGTTCTCCGAGGCACCCGGTGGCTCGGCTTGATGCTGGAGAAGTTACGATGAAGACAGTAGTCGGTTTCGGAGAGGTCATGGTCCGGCTGTCGCCGGTGGGAACGGCGGCGTTCGGGGACGGCAACACGATGCAGTGCCACGCGGGCGGCTCGGAGGCCAACGTGCTGGCAAAGGTGGGCGGGCTCGCCCCGGGGATCGAGACGCGGCTCGTGACCGCGTTCCGCGACGACCTGGGCGGACGGGCGTTGGCCGCGGACCTCCAGAAGTCGGGCGTCGGCTTGCAGACCGTTCGCTGGACGAACGAGCACCGCAACGGCGTCTACTACGTCGAGCAGGGGATCGGGCCCATCGTCGCCCGGGTCGACTACGACCGGGCCGACTCGGCCATCGCCAAGCTCGAGCCCGACGGGGCTTTGTTCGACGTGCTGGATTCCGCCGACGCCTACTTCGTCAGCGGAATCACACCCGCCCTCTCGGCGGAGTGCCGCGACAACACGGTGCTGTCGTTGCGCCGGGCCAAGGAGGGACAGGTGCCGGTGTTCCTCGACGTGAACTTCCGCAAGAAGCTGTGGACGCCGCAGGCCGCGGGCGAGACGATCAGCGGGCTGCTCGAGGAGGGGCTGATCACGTTCTTGATCACCACGGAGACCGACGCCCGCACCGTCTTCGGCATCGACCGGGGCGTCGACGACGCATCGCCGATGGACGTGCTCATCGAGCGCAGCAAAGAGGTCCTGCTTGCCCTCAAGAAGCACTTCGGCGAGGGCTGCCCGCACTTCGTGATCACCATCCGCAAACGCATCACCAACGACACCGGCGAATGGACCGCGGCCGCCCTGCTCGAAGACGGCACGTTCTGCGTCGGCGAGGTGTTCGACTACGTCATCCTCGACCGTCCCGGGGCCGGCGACGCCTGCTCGGCCGGTCTGATCGGCGGCTGCCTCGGCATCACCCGCGACGGCACCATCGACGAGAAGCAGCCCTTGGAGGCCCGCGTCCAGACCGGCCTGGACCTAGGCAACCGAATGGCCGTCGTCGCCCAGAAGACAATAGGCGACCTGGGCCCCATCTGGCCCGCCAACATGTACTTCAACCGAGTCTCGGGCAGCAAGGAAATCGCGCGGTGATGGCAGCCGGAGCGTGCGCCTCAATGTGGTAGTCCCCGCTGTCGCCCCGAACGGGGCGCCGGATCGTAGCCAGGGGCGCAGCGTAGCGGGGCCCCTGGTTCCGGGCGTGACGCTGTATGCTGCCCCGGCAGGGGCAGAGGGTTGCACCGCCGCCGTGCCACGCCATGAGTGTGGGGTCGCGAAGCTGGCGCGCAATCCCCCGGCTTGAGATGCCCTCCTCTCGCGCGTTACCATCACCGGACAACGAGCACCGCTGATGGATACCGCACCCCAAACCGAACTCGAAGCGTTCTGCAGGTTTGTGGACGCGCAGCTCAGAGACCACGAACCGACTCTCTCCCCGGAGGAATGCGTCGAGCTCTGGCGAGCACAGCATCCACCCACCGCCGAATTGCAGCGCAGCACCCGAGCAGTCAAGGCGGCGATTGCGGACATGAAGGCGGGTGACGTTGGGCGCCGCGCCTCCGAGGTTATCGAAGAGCTCCGCAAGAAGCACGGCCTCACCGGCGACGCACGTTCGCCTGCTTCGACGAGTCCGGAAGACGATGTAGAGGACCGGTTCCGCGCGCTCGCATCGATATGGAAAGCGGAGACACGCTTGCAGTCATCGATCACGAAGATCGCGACGCACCCAGCCTGCCAGCAGATCATCGGGATGGGGCCCGCGGTGGTGCCACTGCTTCTGCGCTCGCTGAGGGAAGACCCGGATCACTGGTTCTGGGCGCTTCAGGCAATCACAGGGGTTGACCCCGTGCCACCTTCACACGCAGGTCACATCGACGAGATGGCCGAGGCGTGGTTGCGATGGGGTCGCGAGAACGGTCTCGGTTGCTGAAGTCGACAGTGTCGGATTGCCGTCAACACTCGCTTGGAGCCCGACATAGCACGCTCGGAGCCGACTAGTGAGCCCTTGCGACTTCCGCGCCGATCCGCCGGCGCGAATGGAGCACTGCTGTGCGAGAATCTGAACGAGAGGGGATGGCGCGCATCCGACACATCGCGACAACATGGGAGGGGAGTCGCGTTGCCGTGGCGGCATTCGAGCGTCGTGTTGCCGTCTGGGACCTTTCGACTGGTACCAAGGTATCCGAGTTCGACACGGTGCTCAGTTTTGGCGGCCGGCGCTTGGTGATCAGCGCGGACGGCACTCGTGTGGTGGCGGGCGCCTACAGGCGCTACGGCATCGAATGCTACGATGCATCAAGCGGGGCACTAATCTGGCGTCGCAAGGACTTGAAGAGAGTCCAGCGCATGACCCTTTCCCACGACGACCAGCGTCTTCACTGTGGCTTCGAGAGGAGCGCAGCGCGTAGGCTTCATCCGAAGACGGGACGAACCGCCGCCATGCTGCGGGGTGTCGCGAACATACACACGAGCCAGTTCGAGCCGCTTGAACTCATCGATAGGAAGTCACGCCCGGCGAAACTGTGCTCCGTCGCGGGCGACGACTGCGGCAAGATCGAGCGCACTACCCGCGCATTCGTCAGCGTAGCGTTTGCCCCCGGTCTCTTGCTCACATCGGAGGGCCGTGGTCCCGTGCGGTGCTTTCGTACAGAGGACGCTGTCGAGATCTGGCGATTCGCCCCGCCGTCGGGGGAACACGCCATCAGGTTGCAGTACAACGAATCAGCCGGCTTCCTCGCCGCAATCCTGTGGGACTACCAGCACGGTCGCCACCACACGCTATGTCGCTTTGAACCCACCACGGGCCGCCAACGTTCCGTGCTGGCACTTCCCCAATCATCCGAATACGGCTTCTGCTTCCGAGGAACCCGACTCCTGACGTGGGACGGGACGTTGCTCGACACGGAGAGCGGTGAAACGACCACGCGGTTGCCGCTTCCAGCCGTTGCACAGGGTCCGTCGCTCTTCGCCCACTGAGCACGTTTCACCTACGACGCCGGGCCGTCGATGCAGTGGATTGTGCCGTCTGCTGATTGGAGGACGATTTCGGCCTTGCCGTCGCCGTCGAGGTCGGCGATGGCGGGCATGGACAGGGTGGTTGGGGCCTTCCACGTCCACAGCACGCGGCCCATTTTGCGATCGCCGGTGATGGCGATGAGTTCGTTGCCGGCGACGTAGAGCAGCTCGTCGCCGCCGGTGCCGTCGATGTTCGCGGCCGCGCATTTCGCTCCGGTGGGTTTCGGTGCTTCGAGCGACCAGAGCACCTTGCCGTCGCGCGGGTCGATTGCCCGCACGCCGTCCTTGTAACCGCCGGAGGCGATCTCACAGCGTCCGTCGCCGTCGAAGTCGACGAGGGCGTGGCGGATGTTCGTCGTCTCGCCGATGTTGTCGTCCGCCTTGCCCGTCGCGTAGTCCACGCGGCGCTTGCCGTGCCAGACCGGCTTCCCGGTCCGGTCCAGCAGGGCGAGGATGTAGACGCTGTCGAGCAGGACGTCCTTGTTCCCGTCGCCGGTGAAGTCGTGCACGATGGGCTGGCCGTACGCGGCCCACGCGGGCAGAACCTTCCGGCCGGCCAGCTCCTGGGCCGCGATGATCTTCCCGTCGGCTCCGTCGGCGATCCAGAAGCAGACCGGGTACAGGTTGACGATCTCGTCGCGCCCGTCGCCGAGCATGTCGGCCACGGCCGGCGGCACGCCCGCGTAGCCCCAGTTGAACTGATCGGGTGCGATGGCCTTTTCGTGCGTCCAGACGATCCGCCCGCTCCGCCCGTCGAGCAGATGGCCGACATCCGAGTGCATCAGCCCGCGGCGCGTGTTGACGAACAGGTCGACGGTGTCGGTCGAACGGAAGTGCCCCGGCCACCAGTAGACCAACGCACCGACGTTGTGCACCGGAACGGCCCCCGGCGTCCGCGGAAATGTGCGCTGCCAGTGCGGCTTGCCGTCGGCACGACAGGCGGTCAGCATCGCGGCACCCGAGGCAGTCTGGTCGGCGACGATGATCTCCGTCACGCGATCGCCGTCGAGATCGACGGCCACGGCCGTCCCCGGCCGCGATCCGTTGCCGATCCCGCGGCCCGTACGCTGCCAGACGATACTCGGGCTTGCGGCACTGTCCCTGGGGGCTTGGAGGAGAAAGACGTTCTCACCCGCCCCTTGCGCGATGACGTGCACCGGCCCGTCCGGTCGAAGTCGTGCCGCGATGGGTGTATGCGGCAGAGTGCCCAGTGCTCCCGGGGCGACGACGGCCACCGCGGCATCGTTCGCCTCCAGTTTCGCGTCGGTCTTGGCCGGCAGCCGCACCCGCGACAGCGCCGACACGCCGCCGTCCTTCGAGGCCATTGCCACGGTCTCGATGTCGCCGACGAGGCCGTCGACCTGCCAGAGGCTCTTCAGGCCGCCGCTCGCCTCATGTCGGAGTGCCGTGAGCGTCGCGCGCCGGTCGGCGGTCGACGCCGCTGCACCCTTCATCACCTTCTCGTCGCGCGAAAGCACGAGAAACGCCGGACGCGACGGTTCGTCGGTCAGCAGGACGTGGCGCATACCCATAGACGCACCGGTCGACCACGTCGGACCCGGACGCGGCAGATTGGCCAGGCCGAAGCCTGCAAACTCGCGCGACCAGAGCACGGAAGCCTCTCCGCCGGGGGCGTCGATGACCTCGATCCGGCCGTACGTCGGCACGAACACACCGTCGGTGGCGGTGCAGAAGATCTCAGCCGCTCCGTCACCGTCGATGTCGGCGTTGCCGTGCGTGTAGCGCTTCGGAAGGTCGACGAGCACCTTGCCGGTGGCCGCCTCGATCACCACGGTATGCCATTCGTCGTCACCGGTGTCGCTGAAGAGGTTGATGACGATCTCGGGCCGGCCGTCGCCGGTCACGTCCGCGAGCGGTCGCGGGCCGATCTGCGGCCACTTCGACCGGTCCTGGATGGCCTGCTCGATCTCGCGCCGCCACTTGACGCTGAGCCGGTCCTTCTCCGGCTTGGTCGGGTCATACTCGAGCACGTCGAGGTGGCTCTGGAAGTCGGCCAGCGTCACGAGTTCCATCTGTCCGTCGGCGTCGACATCCGCCAGCCCGAACCAGCCGTAGCCGCGGCTGGAGTGATACTTCAGCTCGGTCTCTTTGCGCCCGGTCGTGCCCTCGTAGATCATCACGCGATAGTGCAACGCAACGCAGATCTCCTGCACGCCGTCGCCGTCGATGTCGTACACCACGCAGAGCGGCATGAACACGGTGCCCTCCGCCTCGCTCTGCCACACCCTGCGCGGCTTGTCATGTCCCTGGTCGTAGGCGAACAGCTCGAGGTGGCAGATCTTCGACGTGGTCCAGGTCTGGTCCCACGCGATACGCTGCAAACCCTTCACATCAGGCAGGATCTTCGCCCACCGCTGGTGGTAGCTTTCGACGGCCGGCCGCAGCGTGCCCGAGCCGTCAAGGTCGCGCATCATCGCACCGGGCACGTCAACGGTGCGCGGTGCAACCGAGGCCGACTGCTCACCGGGTAGCCTAACCGCATCCCGCCCGGACTCCGGACGCAACTCGATCTCGAGTTGGTGGCCGGCCAGCGAAATCGACCAGGCCACGCGCGGCGCGGTGATGTCGCCCGTCAGCAAGGTGCGCCCGGTCAGCGCCGCGTCGTGTCCGTACCGAGGCCACGTGTCATCGACGGCAATCGCAATCCCGACGTCCGACAACGCAACGCCAACAACAAGCAGGCATGATCGCCCAAGTGACGATCGACAGATGCGATACATCGAGTCCTGTCTCCTTCCGGCTCGAGTTGGAATCCGTGGAGGCGTTCTCAGCGAGAGAAGCTTGTCCGTCCCGTAGCGGCCGGCGCCCCGCCGGCCGGGCGGCCTGCGAGGCGCAGGCCGCTACAGACGCCGTCCGGCCGCAAACGACACTACTGCTTGTCCATGAAGATCGGCGCGCCGTTCGGCACCTGCGACAGCACTGTCGGGTCGCCGATGATCTTCCCGATCGGGTTGACGTTGCTCGCCGCCCGCGGCTCGTCCCCGCTCGAGGCCGGCGTCGGGCCCCAGAAGATGCAGAACGCGTCCCCCGGCGGCCAGTAGGCCAGTTCCCCGACCTCCATCTCCGTGCGGGCATCCTCGGCCTCGTCCACATCGATGGGGATCGCGAAGTAGATCTCGTCGCCCCACCGGTTCGCCGACCCCTTCATCGGCAGCTCCTCGACGATCGCCTCCGCCGTTGCCGACTCGTTCAACTCGGCATCGACACTGACCTCACCCGCGGTGATCTTGATTTGCACAGCCAATGTTCGCTCCTAAGCACGATCGCGTGTTCGTAAACCAGCGAGCAGCCACGTGCCGCGGTCCAATCGCGTTCGGCGGCGCCCGGTGCATGCCCCGAAGGGGCAACGGAACGCAACCAGGGGTGACGCGAAGCGGGACCCCTGGATAACGGTGTCCGACGATATTCACCGCCCCGCGAGGGGCGGAGGAGACGACGGTCAACCATCCCTGTGCCCCGCCATGGTCAATCCGTTCCCTCCTCGATCGTTCGCGTCGCCGGGTTCGCGAGCACGAGCCGCCGTCCGACGGAACGGGCGTAGTGTACCACGTCGGCGGTGCCGCCGGTGTTCTTGGGGTCGCGGCCGTCGTGAACGGCAACGAGCACTTCGCAGTGATCGACGACCCACACGCCCGCGGCCATGTAGGCTTCGCTGCCCTTGCGCGTGTGCGGCAGGTGGTGCACGGCCGTGGCCCGGGCGAGCAAAGCCTCGTAGCGATCGCGCACAGGCCCGGTCGGGAAGTCCTGGATGTAGTCGGCGTACGGGCTCACCACCTCGAGCGGGATGCCGAGTTCGAGTGCGGCCTCGGCGAACAGCGTGTCGGCCCCGACGGCAATGGCCGAGACGGTGACCAGATCGTCGCCGTGCCAGCGGCGCAGACCGCGCAGCAGCTCGCGCAGCGCGCCGGCCACCCAATCCTCGGCCGCGCCGAGCTTGCGATGCCCGGTGATGCCCACGCGCACTTCACTGCTCATAGCGTCGACTCATGATGATCATGTCAGCGTATTGTCCATCGGCGCGAAGCACTTCGCCCCGGAGCCGACCCTCCTCGGTGAAGCCGGACGACTCGTACAACCGAATCGCGCGGGCGTTGTGGTCGAACACTTTCAGAGAGAGCTTGCGCAGTCGGCGCGACCGGCCCCAATCGATGATGAGCTCCATGAGTCGTCGCCCGATGCCCCGGCCCCAGAACGGCTCGACGACAACCATGCCGAGCTCGGCCGTGTGCGCCTGCCGCTTGAACTTCGGTGACTCGGCGCCGGCGGCCCCGACGATCTGATCATCGACCACGGCCGTCATGTGAAGTGCGCCGCTGCGCTCGATGCGTTCGCGCAGCCACGGCCGCTCTTCTGCGACCGTCAACTGGAACTCACCGGGAAACAGCAAGAGGAAGTCGCTCTCGCCGATCACACGAGGCATGAACTCGCAGAACGCGGCCGCGTCGTCTTCGGTGGTCAGCCGAACCGTGCAGGACCGGCCGTCGGCGAGTCTGAACGAGACCGGCAAACCCTCCACGTGGGTATCCTCCGCGACGATTGGAGTGACGACCAGGGCCTCGCGTCTTATAGCCTTCGTGTGCAGCCGTGACAAACCCCGGGGGCCATCGAGCCCACTTCGTCCCCCACCCGTCGTCGATTCCGACGCGCCGGGACGACGGCTGGGGCGCGAGTTCCCGCGTGGTCGCGTCAATGCTCTGGTATAATGGCAACCGTGGACACGACGGCAAACCCCATGACGAAATCCGCGCCGAGCGCCGCCCGAGACGCCTCATGCGTCCGCCGAGGCCGGCGCCGAACGATCCTGCTCTGCCTGGTGCTCCTTACCCACTGCCCACGTGTCACCCGTTCGGGTGAGCTCGCCGTCGATTGCGACTTCCCTGCCGGCAATGTCATCGTCGACCGCATTGACGGCGACGACGTACACCTGCGACAAGACCTGCGCGACACAAAGGGGAACTGGTTCTACTGGCACTTCCGCGTGCGCGGCGGGGCGGGCCGCACGTTGACGTTCCACTTCACGAACGGCGACGTCATCGGCGTGCGCGGTCCGGCCCTCAGCGTCGACGACGGCGAGACGTGGGCGTGGTTGGGCCGGGGCGCCGTCGACGGGCCGACGTTCCGCTACACGTTCACCGAGCAGACGCAGGACGTGCGGTTCTGTCTCGCAATGCCGTACACCGAGATGAACCTGCGCGCGTTTCTTCGACGCCACGCCGGCAACCCGCAGCTCCGCGTCCAATCGCTGTGCAGGACGAGAAAGGGGCGCACCGTCGAACGGATCCACATCGGGCGACTCGATGGCCAGCCTGAGCACCGAGTGCTCCTGACCTGCCGGCATCACGCCTGCGAGATGATGGCCGGCTATGTGCTCGAAGGCGTCATGGATGCGGTTCTGTCCGACACCGACGACGGGCACTGGCTGCGCCGTCACGTGGAGATCCTTGCCGTCCCGTTCATGGACAAGGACGGCGTCGAGGAGGGGGACCAGGGCAAGAACCGCGTGCCGCACGACCACAACCGCGACTACGCGGGCAAGAGCATCTTCCCGTCGGTTGGCGCGCTTCGGGCGTTCGTGCCCACGTGGTCCGAGGGCAAGCTGCGTGCGGCCCTCGACCTGCACTGCCCGTATGTTCGGGGCCATCGGAACGAGTACATCTACTTCGTGGGCGGGCCCGACCAGGCGATCTGGGAGCGGGTCCGGCGGTTCAGCGCCACGTTGGAGCGCGTTCAGACCGGACCGCTGCGACACTTTGCGAAGGACAACCTCCCGTTCGGCCAGGGTTGGAACACCGGGAAGAACTACGGCAGCCAGAAGAGCTTCGGGCGCTGGGCGGCGGAACAACCCGGCGTCGACGTGGCGGCGACGATCGAGTTCCCGTACGCCAACGCCAGTGGCGGCGAGGTGACGGCAACGACCGCCCGGGCCTTCGGCCGCGACTTGGCCCGCGCGATTCGGGTGCACCTCGAAGCCGATCGAGCGGCGACGCCCTGAGGTCACGCGCGCGACGGAGGGCGTCAGAAAGCGACAAGCTCTGGGCAACCGGCGGCAATTCGCCTATCGTGTTTTGTAGGTGACCGATGAGGCCGGCCCTGAGGTACATCTCGCACGGCGGTGTGGTCGTGGGCGGCCCCCGCATCAGAGCGGGCGGATCGGAAACCTCACGGCGGACCGTCCGCAAACCGGCGGAGGCCGTTTCGGATGACCAGGCGCGATCCGACGCTCATCTCGACCCCCATCGCACCCGTCTCGGGCGTTCATTTCCGAAAGGACGGCAGAAATGTATGCAGCAGCGGCACTGCTCCTCCTGGCTGTGATCCTCCTTGCGGTTGGCGTGTCCGTCAGCAAGTCACGGAGACGCGAAAGGGAGTCGCAAGAAGCTGCCGAGCTGTTACGGAAGTTCAAGAACACGATACAATTCGGATCGATCGATGACGTCCGTTCTGCCTACACGGACGAAGTGGGGCAGGCCATCGATCCCCTTGACTGCACTTCGATGTTGCTCGCGGTGAATCGCCGCGAGGCCGATATCGTCAGGCAGCTTCTGGTGTGGGGATTCCACGAGGGCTATGCGGGATGCCAGGCGGTCCGGACGCGGGACATGGAGATCTTCAAGGAGATCATGGCGGCGTGCCCTTCCTGTCTGAAGACAACGGACCGGACGGGCAATCTTCCCCTGCACCACGCGGCACGGAAGGGCTACGCCGAATTCGTGGACGACATTCTTGTTTTCGAGCCGCCCGTGAGCCTTCCTGGCGGGGATCGATGGAAAGAGAAGCTCGTGGCCTGGGTGAAGCCGAACTTCGTGGGTTAGACGCCGCTGGATCTCGCCGAGGAGAAGAACCACCAGGGAATCGCGGGCAGAATCCGACATGCATACAAGGCGCTGTTCTCTGAACTCGATCTGGAGATGGAAGCGGGGCTTGCGAATGTCAATTCAATTGCCCTGATAAGACTTGCTCAGGAGGTTCTGACAACTCCGGATCCTGACGCGGCCAAGAAGACACGCGCTTTTCTCAGAGCGGCCTGCGAATCGGCATGAGGGGGCAACGAGATAGGGGGGGCGTCACGCGAGTCTGGTGCAATCTGATTGGTGAACGTAACCAGGAGGACGCAGCATGAGATGGTTTGTGCTGATGTTGTGTTTGATGTTGCCGGGCGGCACGTCCGTCTTCGGGGAAGAGAAGGCACCCGACTGGGTCCGAGTGACCGACAAGGCGGGCTGGCAGGCGCGCGACTCCTGCGGGGAATTGGCCTACCGGGGCCGGTTGTGGTTGTTCGGCGGATGGTTCAACTCATACGCCGCCCCGCCCCGCGATGTGTGGAGCTCTCTCGACGGGAAGACGTGGACGCTCGTCAACAAGGAAGCTCCGTGGAAGCACAGCGATCTTCCGATGACTGTCGTCTTCGACGACAAGATATGGTTCATGGGGGGCTGGTACAACGGCCGGCTTCCCGGACACAGCGCGAGCAGCGAGGTCTGGTGGTCGACCGACGGCGTGAAATGGGAGCAAGCGACGAAGAAGGCCGGCTGGAGCCCGCGAATCGCTGCCGCCGCCGTCGTCTTCAAGGGAAAGATGTGGATCCTCGGCGGTACGGAGAACTACTACTTCGGGGACGAGTCGAGCCTCGAGAACGACGTCTGGTCCTCAGCCGACGGCAAGCAGTGGAAGCTCGAAACCGACAGCGCACCGTGGTCTCCGCGAGCCTATCACGCCGCAGTGGTTCATGACGAAAAGATCTGGGTGTTCGGCGGC
>CAYMME010000049.1:0-25611 GCA_964391465.1 uncultured Planctomycetales bacterium | reverse complement strand
CGGTAGGACGGATCGAAGGCGCCGTCGTCGCGCGCGTCGTTGGGGCTGACCGTGTCCACGTCCAGGGGCAGGGGGAGCGGCCGACTGGCCGGAGGATCCAGCGTCTCTGCGCGCGGGCTCAGGGTCAGCGCGATCGTGCGCGGCTGGAAGGGGGCGAGGTCACCTTCTCCGCGGCCGCCAATCCCGAGGGCACGCTGTACGGATCGGTCGGGCCGCGTGAAGTCGCTGCCGCCCTGCGCGACGAAGGCCACGCCGTCGAGGCCGCCAACGTGCACATGAAAGAGCCCATCCGAACACTCGACGCGGTGAGTGTAACGGTGCAGTTTGCCGAGGAGGTCGAGGTCGAGGTCAAGGTCTGGGTGGTGCGCGAGAAGGGCGCGGACATCGAGGAAGAGGAGGGCGACGAAGAATACGAGGAGGGCACGGATGCCGCCGACAGCGGAACCGGGCACGTCGACGCGCTCGCCGATGAGTAGCGGGGCGCCTGCGGGGTTCGCCGAGACCACGCGGGTCCCGCCGCAATCCATCGAAGCCGAGATGTCCGTGCTCGGCTCGATGATGATCGACTCGGACATCATCGGGCTCGTGTTGCCCATCATCGGGCGCGAGGAAAGCCGGTGCTTCTACCGGCCCGACCACCGCACGCTCTACGAAACCCTCGTTGATCTGTATGACCAGAACCAGGCCATCGACCTGGTGGTCATGAAGGAGGAACTCGATCGCCGCGGGGTGATCGAGGAGGTCGGCGGTGTCGACTACCTCGTGCAGCTCGTCGAGTCGGTGCCCTCCGCCGCCAATGCGGAGTACTACGCTCGCATCGTTCGCGACAAGGCGATGCTGCGCAACCTGATCGCCGCGACCGGCGAGATCCTGGTCGACGCCTACAATCCCGCCGACGCCGCGGCCGAAGTCCTCGACCGGGCCGAGCAGCGTCTGTTCAAGGTCACGGAGCAGCGGATCAGTCGGGACGCCACGGTCATCCGGGATGATCTCGAAGCCGTCTTCCGCCAGATCGAGTCGCGCGAAGGTCACTATCTCACCGGGATCCCCAGCGGCTACAACGAGCTGGACGACATGACCTCGGGGTTCCAGCGCGGCGAGGTGATCATCGTGGCCGCCCGGCCGTCGATGGGCAAGACCGCCCTGGGGCTGTGCGTTGCCGAGTATCTCGCCGCCGACGAGCATAAGCCGGTCGCGTTCTTCTCGATGGAGATGTCGCGCCAGCAGATTGCCCAGCGTATGCTCTGCTCTCGTGGACGGGTCGATTCCCACCGGCTCCGCCGCGGCATGCTCACGGAGGAGGAGATCGTTCACCTGCAGATCGTGTGCAACGACATGCGCGACATGCCGCTGTTCGTCGACGACACGCCGGGCATGACCGTACTCGAGCTGCGGGCCAAGGCCCGACGTTTGTGGCTCCAGCACAAGATCACTGCAGTGTGTGTCGACTATCTCCAGCTCATGCACACGCCCGGCGTCGAGAGCCGCCAGCAGGAGATCGCCGAGATTTCGCGCGGGCTCAAGGCGCTGGCCCGCGAGTTGAACGTGCCGATCCTCGCCCTGGCCCAACTCAACCGTCAGCCCGAGGGCCGCGAGGGCAACCGTCCCCGTATGTCCGACCTTCGCGAGTCCGGGGCCCTCGAGCAGGACGCCGACGTGATTCTGCTTCTGCACCGCGAGGAGTACTACCTCCGCAGCAAGGCCAACCCCGACGCCGCCGAGGTCGAGGAGGCCCGCGGCAAGGCCGAGATCATCGTGGCCAAGCAACGCAACGGCCCCACCGGCGTCGTCCAGCTCCAGTTCGCCGAGAGCAGCGCACGTTTCTCGAACCTGGCCGTCGCCCCCGACCTCGACACCTACCAGCCGGCGCCGTCGTCACGACCGTCCGAGGACCCCGCCGCCTACGGCGCGCCGTTCTGAGCGGCACAAACCACCCGACGCGCCGCGCGCAATCCGAACCGCGCCCGTCAGGAAGCGGCCAAACACCGGATACGCCCAAGCGCGCGCCAAGGCCAAACGAGACGCCGTCATGCCGCCTGACCGCGCAGCAGACGGCCCCAATCCCGTTCTGCCACCTACGCCCCACTCGACCGACGACATCTGCAAGATGTCACAGTATGATGCGTGAAACCGGTCGAGGCTACCTCGGGCAGCCGGTCAGCCACTTGGAGAGAAACCACTAATGACTAAATGCGCTCTGACCCCACCTTGCAGGCGCGCGTTCGCGCGAGCACCGAGTTGTCTCGCCGTGGCTTTGCTCCTCGGCTGTGAATCAGACGGCCGACTATCGTCGGCGGGATCTGCCGGGTCGAGGCGATTCACCAACTCCGTCGGCATGGCTCTTGTTCTGATTCCCGCGGGCAGCTTCGACATGGGTTCCCCACAGAGCGAGATCGAACGCACCGGCCGGGTCGAGGAAGGCCCGGTTCACCGTGTGCGGATCAGTCGATCATTCTGGCTCGGCGTCCATGAGGTTACGCAGGAGCAGTTCGAGGCCGTGATGGGGGTAAATCCCAGCAGGCATCAAGGCAATCCGCGGCTCCCTGTGACCAGCGTGGAGTGGGATGATGCGGTCGCGTTCTGTGAACGATTGTCGCAACGAGAGGGCAAACGGTACCGACTCCCCACCGAGGCCGAGTGGGAGTACGCCTGTCGAGCCGGCACAACCACCCCGTGGTTCTTCGGAGACTCTCCGGAACGAGCGGGCGAGTATGCCGTGTGTTCGTCGGAGGGTCTTGACCGGCAAACCGCCGAGCCCGTGGGGACACGACGGCCCAATCCCTGGGGGCTCTATGACATGTACGGAAACGTCGAGGAATGGGTGTTGGATCGGGTCAAGTTCGACCGACGCGGAGGGGGCAGTGAGCACGAGTTCGACCTGCCTCTCTATCCAAGCGGACCGCAGACCGATCCGAAGGGCATGGACGAGGGGATCGGACGAATCCGGCGCGGCGGCTCCTTCAGCTGGGGGCCTCATCGCTCCGCAAGGTCCGCGAGGCGCAGGGGTCACTATGCATTCGTGGGAAGTTACTATGTCGGTTTTCGGGTTCTGTGCGAATCATCCGGTTCGAACCGGTAGCGTGAGCAGCAATCCCCGGGCGGCTCCACGGGCGAAGCGGGAGATGGGGTCAAGGGACTCTCGGTCGTTCGGCCTGATTGCGATCCGACTAGCGGTGTCGTTTCAGGTTCTTCGTTGAGCACGTATTGTTTGCCAGCGTCTTCTCGATCCGTTCCAGTCGAGCGGTCAGGTCGGCGATTGCCTTCTGCTGCTCGGCGATCCGCGCGTCCTTTTCCCGCACGATCTCGTGCAGGCCCTGGATGGCCGCGAGGGCCACGCCGTCGGCGTCGACGGCGGTGATGTGGGTGTCGGTCTCACCCACACCGAACGCGGCGTGGAAGTCCTGGGCCATCGGCCCGATGTGGCGAATCGAGCGCTCCTGACTCTTGTAGTTCCACGTCGCTACGGGCATCGCGGCCAGTCGGTCCAGCACCGCGCGGGAATCGACCGGCTCGACGTTCTCCTTGACGTTACGGTCGCTGATCGAAGACCACGACCCACCGCCGGCCGCGACCTGCACGCCCGCAGTGAGCGCGGTGTTGGTGAAGAATCGCACGCCGCCGACGGACCGGGCGGTGAACTGGTCGTCGGCGGATGAGGCCACGTCGGCCGGGGTCGAATCGCCCCAGACAAAGGCGCCGTGGTGATCGGCGTGGGCTTTGTTGCCGGCGGCGAAGGCGTAGTTCCCCGCGGCCAGGTTGTTGCTGCCGCCCGGCACGGCGCTCGCGTGGCCGCTGGCGGTGTTCGACACCCCGCCGCTTACGGTGGCATAGTCGTCGCTGGCGGTGTTGCTGCTGCCGCCGCTCACAGTGGACCTCTCGGCGCTGGCAGTGTTGTATCCGCCCCCGCCCACGGTGGCGTACTGCTCGCCCGAGGTGTTCTCGCGGCCGCCGCCCACGGTGGAAAAAGTGCTGTCGGCGTCGTTCTGGTAGCCGCCGCCTATCGTGTTGGCGTAGCCGGTGGCGTCGTTGAATCCGCCGCCGCCCACGGTGGCGTAGTCAGCACGGGCGTCGTTGGCCAGGCCCCCGCCCACGGTGGCGTAGACGGCGTCGTCGGTCGTGCCGGTTCCGTCCCCGGCCTGATTGCCCGATCCCCCGCCGACCGTACCGAGATTGTCAGTGACGTAGTTGCCGCCTGTTGTGCCGCCACCGCCGATGGTGGCGCCGTAGACGCCCGCACTGACCGTGTTCGCATCCGACCCGCCGATTACGCTCGGGCTGGAGCTGCTCGCGTCATAGGCCAGGCGCAGCACCCGCTTGCCGTCGGCATAGATCTCCACGGGTTGGTCCGCGTCGGTGCCGATCCAGCCGTCCACCCGCACGTTTCCGTCGACGTGCAGCGACTGCTGCGGATCGGTCGTGCCGATGCCGACACTGCCGTTCTCGACGACGACGTGACCGTCCTCGAAGTACCCGGCATAGGCGGTGCCGTATTGGCTGGTGGCCGTGGAGTAGAGTCCGTAGGCGTTTTCGTCATAGCCGCCCCCGCAGGACGCGGAGGCATAGATCCCGTAGGCAACCGCGGTGTCCTCGTACCCCACGGCCGCGAAGTATCCGCCGTATGCCGGGCTGTAGCTGCCATATTGATACACGTTCAATCCTCGCTGGGCGTCCACGGCGGTCCCGATGCCGGCCCGTTCGGACACATGCGCACTGCCGTCGACATCCAGTCTCTCCGCAGGTGCGGTGACGCCGATGCCGACGTCACCGACCGAGGTGATGCGCAGCAGGTCCCCGGCAAGGGGAACGTTGGCGTTGTACCCCAGGGCCAGCGAATCGTACCTGGTGATGCCGAGGTTGAAGTGGTTGCCCGCTGCGTTTTCCAGCCGGATCGCACCCGTGGAATCCGTACCCGTGGTTCGAAAGATGGCCGTCGGGTTGATGTTGGTGTCTTCATGCTTCTCGACGGCCAACGGAGCGTCCGGACTGGCCGTTCCGATGCCCACGCTCCCGCCGTCATCGAAGATCACGGAATTGCCGACCGTCTGGGCGGCGGTGAACTTGGCCACGTAGTTCGCGGTGCCGCTGCCGCCGACGGCGTCGAGCGCGATCTCGGCTGATTGGGCATAGAGCGCGTACGGCGCCGGTGTGAGTTCCTGCCGCGGCGACAATCGCGTGTACAGCCCGCCTCCCGCCGGGCTGACCTGGACCTCCATCCATCGCGCGTCGCCCTGGAACGGGCTCGAGCCGAAGTCGACTTCCACCGTGAACAGTCCGTCGACCACGGGAACCGTGTCCGCGGGGAATGCGGCGCCGATCTGGCTGCCCCCGCTGAGCGCATCGTAGAGGACGAACTGGAAGTCGTAGTCCCCGCCGGCCGGCACGCCCGCGTCGGTGAGGCGGCCTTGGTAGGTGAAGGCCGTGCCCATCGGCGTCTGGGCATGCAGCCCAACCGGTGCAGCCAGCGCCGCGCACAGGATCCACACTGAACGGACACGTCTCGAGTTCATCTTGACCTCCTTACTTGGATGTATTCGAGTGGGATGAGTGGACAAGCGGATCGCGTTCGCCGACAGCGTCGCGGGAGTCGTCCACCTCTGTGCTCACATCCCCTCCAGTCGCGCCTCCGACCGCGCCGGGCCAACGCGGCGATCGTCTTTGCTTCCGACCGTCGCTCCCGCCCGGAGCCACCGGACCAGTCGATATCGAGATTGTACCGCCAAGGGCCTGGCGCCTCAAAGGGTACCTTCCGAGTGCCGGTGGAGTGATGTGGCGTCAGGGTCAACTCGCAATCGGCGAATCAGGGCACCGAGCAGCGAGTAGTCCCGCTCCAGCGAAGTGCAACCGATCGCGCGTGAATGAGCAATAACACTGGGGCGAGGAATGCGGAGCAGAGCGTACGGTGGCAGCGCGACGAACGAAGCCAAACGAACCCGTGGGAGATGCGCCTTGGCGGCGTGTGGCCGGGTTGATGGGGCTGGCGCTGGTCGGACTGTTCGGCCTCGGCATCACGGGTGTCTGTGCCAGCGGTCCGACCTGCGACGCCATGCTGGTCACGCCCATCGCCGGCTTGGTGGCGCTGGCGATCAGTGCGCTGTGTGCGCACATCGCCAGAAGGAGAATCGCCGCGGTTGATGTCCTGCGGATGATGTGCTGGACCGTCTTTGGATGTGGGACTGGCCTCGGCATGGCTACCGGGGGTCAGAATGCCTTCGTCTATCCGCAAGAGACGGCATTCCCGGCCGCCCTCGCGGATGCAGCCGTGATTGTTGGCTTGGTGGTGATCGCTGCGTCCATAATCCTGCTTCCAACGACGCAACTTCGCCAGCCCGGGTGTTGTGAGACATGTGGATACCAACTGTGCGGGCTGTTGGAGGATCGATGTCCCGAGTGTGGGTCTGCCATCGACACTGTGGGTAGGCGGAACAGAACATAGGGCCCCACGTTGCACCACCTGTCCGGGCGAGGCGCCGCCATGCGTTGACGCCTACGCCCTGACACCATTCTGCCCAATCGCTGGACGATGCGGAGATCGTTCGTTAGCTTGGAGACGCCAGCGCCGCGTATGCAAACCTGCGAGAGTATGAAGTTGCCGAACCGATCCAGACGCCGTTTGCGAGTCCGGGGGGGGAAGGATGGATTGGCTCTTTGCGTGCTGGTTCTGTGTCTGGGGGCCGGTTGCGACGTGGGCGGCGGCACTGGCACTCTACGCCGGCAAGTCGACGGACCGGGCAGCCAAGCGACCGAAGGAGGCACGACGACCTCTGCCGAGAACTGCGTCCGCATCGGCGCGTACTGGTGGGACGGCTGGTTCGACGGCAGTCCGTACATCCGCGAGCCCCTGACGAGCGAGTTCAAGGAGCGCGAGCCCGTCTGGGGGTGGAGGGACGACAACCAACGCGCGGTCGACTTGTCGATCCGGGCCGCGGCGGCGCACGGCGTGGACTTCTTCGCGTTCCTCTGGTACCCGGAAGCAGACTGGTCGTTTCCGGGCGGCCAGCCTTCGGGCATCATGAACAACGGGCTGCGGTTCTACCTCACTTCCACCGTGTCGCAGCGCGAGCGGGTCGGTTTCCTGCTGATGATCACCCACGCGCCGAAGGCCGAGGACTGGGAACAAACGTGCCGGACGTGGGCGCGCGAATACCTGAGCCACGAGCGCTACGTTCGCGTGGAGGGTCGGCCGGCGCTCTTCTTCTACGAGTTGGCCGATCTCGAGCGAAAACTCGGGGGCATCGAGCAGGTCAAGGCTGGGCTCGCGACACTGCGACAGATCGCCCGGGAGGCAATCGGCGACGATCCGTTCCTGGTCCTTCGCGCACAGCGAGGGGAGGCCGACCGACTCGACGAGATCGGCTTCGACGGAGCCACGGACTACGCCCTCACGTACGCCACGCCGGGCGAGCATCCGTACCAGGTTCTCGAGGCATTCGGGTTGGGCGTCTGGGAGCAATACGTCGGACAGCAGCGGAACTACATTCCCAGCGTCACGTCAGGCTGGGACGGCCGGCCGCGGGCATGGATGAAGAAGGACTACTACGCGCATTGGTTTCGACGCAGCCCGGCGGAGTTCGGCGCGTTCTTGAAGAAGGGGCTCCGGTGGGTGGCCGACCATCCGAACGATGCGCCGAAGACGCCGCTGCTCATGGTCTACGCCTGGAACGAGATCGATGAGGGCGGTGCGATCTGCCCGACGAAGCAGGATGGGGCACGCTATCTCAATGCACTACGGGCCGCGGCCGCCGACTTTCGGAGCGTGCGAGCCGAGTCGCACCGGCAGCACCGATAGCCCCGCAATCCCCCGCGCGTAACTCAGTCCGGAATGCGGGAAGCTGATAACTGAGAGCTGATAGCTGACAGCGAGAAGCCAACGGCTTCTCCCTCACGACACGCTGCTGCCGGGCTCGATCTCACTGTCCGGCGTCAGCAGAATGATGCGCGACTGGTCGGGCGAGGTGGCGGCCAGCAGCATGCCCTGCGAGACCTCGCCGCGCATCTTGCGAGGCGCGAGGTTGGTCACGACGACGATGGACTTGCCCACGAGTTCCGCCGGCTCGTAGTGGCCGCGCAGCCCCGCGCAGAGCTGGCGCTGCTCGCTGCCGAGGTCGACCTGGACGATGACGAGCTTGTCGGCGTTCGGGTGCTCGGCGGCTTCGGTGATCTTCCCGACGCGCAGGTCGAGCTTGGCGAAGTCGTCGAATTGAATCACGCTGGGTGCATCGGACATTGTTGTCTACTCCTGTCACTGGGAGGGTTGTTGACGTTGCTGTGCTTCCCAATCGCTCACGCGCGGCGCGTAGCTGCGGGCCTGGGCGATGAAGTCGAGCCCGGCTCGTTTCTTCCATGCCTCGGTGAGCTTCCGGAAGACCGGTCCCGGTGTGCCGTCGCCGACCGGCGTGCCTTCGAACGTCGAGGCGTGGACCAGGCAGTAGGTCGTGGCGGTGACGATGAGCTCGTCGGCCTGCAACACCTCGTAGCGGCCGAGGTTGGTCTCGCGTACCGGGATGCCGAGCTCACCGGCCAGCTCGATGGTCAAGGCTCGGCTCACGCCGGCCAGTATGTTGCGTCGCTCGGACGTGTAGAGTGTGCCGTCCCTAACGAGGAAGAAGTTCCAGCCCGGGCCCTCGGCGAGAAAACCGTCGGGGTCGGCCATGAGGGGCCAGGCGTTCTCGCCCATGCGCTGGGCCTGGAGCAGGGCCATCCGGTAGTGCAGGCGGCTGCGGGTCTTGGCCTTGGGGTCGAGCAGGTGCGCGGGCAATGCCTGCTGGGGGGCGATGACCAGATTGAGCCCGCTGTCGTAGCTCTTGGCGAACTGACCCATGTGCACGACGAGCGGCCAGCAACTGATGATGACCGTGGGGCACACGCCGTCGCGGAACGTGCTCGCGTACAGATCCAGCGGCCCGCGGGACACGTCGTGGATGATCTGCCAGTCGACGTCGGTCGGCTCGGTGGCAAGGTTGCGCTCGAGGGTCTCCTGGGTGAGGCGTTCCATCTCGTCGATGGACAGGCCGGGGTCGGTCTCGATGAGTCGCAGCGAAGCGTAGAGCCGCTCGAGATGGTGGCGGAGCCGGAACGGCTTGTGGCGGAACGTCCGCGTGACCTCGAAGGCCATGTCGCCGAACATCAAGGCCGTGTCGAAGATCGAAACGGCGGCTCGGTCTTCCGGTACGAACCGGCCGTTGAGGTGCACCACGCGTTCGCTCATCGTTTCTCCTCTGCACGCTCCGTCGTGTGCGGCGATCCCTCGCGCGGTTCCGTCCGCCACCCTTGCCCGTCAGTACCGCATGAGGGTGCCCCATCCTTTGCTCGCCGAAGGCGAGGTAAGGGTGGGGAACTGACGGCCATCTTCCTGTGCGGTTCTGTCCCCCACCCTTCGAAAACGGCCTCGAAGGGTGGGGGACCCGCGCGCCCGCACAACGATTCCCGCGTGCGAGATGCTATCGTCGAGGCGTTTCACCAGCAAGGACGCTCGACCGATTGAGTGTCTACTCCTATAGTGCGGTGCGGTCACCTGTGAACACTCGGGAGGTTCTGCCATGGTTGAACGTAATCCGTTTCAGGCACTCGGTGAGCCGAAGGTGCGATTCCTTCGTGTGTCCGTTGCGTCGGTCCCTGTCTCACTGATGTTGTCTGCGATCGCGGTGGCTGCGGCCGCGGAGCCTGCGACAGTGCAGGGGCGCCAGGGACGCACGTTCCACGTCTCGCGGTTCGGCGACAACTCGGACGGGAGCACCTGGGCGAAGGCGTTCACGACGGTTCAGGCCGCTCTCGACGCGATTCCGGACAACAAGGGCGGTCACCGAATTCGCGTTCGTCCGGACACGTACATGGAAGCCAATCTGCATCCCCGCCACCGCGGTGCACCGGGAGCGTACAACGTTCTGGAAGTCGATTTCGACGGGCGGCTCGGCTCCGGCCGCACGGGCTACGCCGTCTTCGATGCGAGCGACCCGGACCGCGGGCTCAAGAGCGTGGACTGGTGGAGCAACTTCCGGGCGGCACGCGACTTCTCGGCGATCGAGTGGGACCGATGGATCATCCGCCACGTGTACGCGACGGGTGGCGACGCGGGACTCTTCTGGGATCTGCCGCCCAAGATCGAGCCGTTCACGATCGTGGTCGAAGACAGCGTGGGCATCGGCCGGGCGTTCGGCGGCGGCGTGGGCCACGTGTTGCCACGGGCCGATGAACCCATCGTGTTTCGCCGCTGCCGGCTGTGGTGCCTGGACTGGTGGGGCGATGCGGGCGGCGCATATGTGCGGGCCGAGAATCCGACCGCCCCCGATCGTCCGGACGTGATCTTCGAAGACTGCACGCTGGTCGGCCCCGACAACGCGCTCCAAGCCGGCAACCCCGGCTACAGCGGCTACACGCGGGTCAAGCTCGAGGACAGCCGGCTGGTCGTGCTGAACTTCTCGCAGCCGCGCGGGACGCCCTCGACCGGGATCATCAACAGCAAGATCGACGGCAAGTTCCTGCACGTGGACATCGAGGACTCCACCCTCGTGGGCTACAAGGTCTTCGGGGCCGGCAAGGGTGAGGTCGGCTACACGGCGACCGGGGATGTGAAAGCCTACGTTCAGTTCGAGCAGAAGGTGCCGGAGGGCTTCCACCGGTTGGGGCACTGGCCTGCGGACCTCTTCGAAACCATCCTGCCCCCGGCGCCGCCCCTGCCACGGGTCGCGCTCGTCAAAGAGCCAAAGAAGCTGACGGAGAGCCTTTGCGAGGCCTCACCCATCGTGTGGAAGGGTCGACTCTGCCTGCTGGAATGCATTCGGCCCGTCCACGGAGGACAGTCCAGCGAACACTACCTGACGATCAAGGATGCAGAGACGGGGAAGCCGATGGCCCGGTTCGCAGAAGGCTACGGCCTCGCGTGTGCGATCGTGCACGACGGGACAGTGTTCGCGTTCGCCTCCCGCCGCGACCTGAAGACCGGATGGAACGATGTCACCCTGTTCGAGTCATCCGACCTGAAGAACTGGAAGCAGAAGGTGGTCATCCGGCAAGAAGAGGAGCATCTGTTCAACAGCTCGGTCTGTGCCACCGCCGACGGATTCGTCATGGCCTACGAGAGCAACGACAGGCAGTACCAGCCGTTCAGCATCAAGTTCGCACGCTCGGACGATCTGCGGAACTGGACCAAGCTGCCGGACACCTTCAGCAAGGAACGTTACGCAGCGTGTCCTGCCATCCGCCACGTCGACGGCTACTACTACGTCCTGTACGTCGAGCGCCAGAGCCCGAGGTGGTACTTCGAAACGTATATTGCCCGGTCGAAGGACCTGAAGACCTGGCAACGGAGCCCGTCCAACCCCGTGCTCTCGCCCGATTGGGACGAAGGAATCAACACGTCCGATCCCGACATCATCGAATTCGAGGGACGCACGTACCTGTATTACAGCATCGGCGACCAGCGCACCTGGACCACGGAGAAACGAGCGACGTACGCCGGGTCGATGGGGGCGTTCTTTCGCGAGTACTTCGTCGGCGCGAGTTCGCTTGGCTCACCATGATGCACGCGGTTACGGGCTGCGCTTGTGGCGCGCCTTCACTTCCGCTTCGGACAAGGCTCTCGCGTACAGCGCGAAGTCGGCGAACGCGGCCGGGAGGTACTCATTTCCGGTGTAGTGGGGGTTGGCGCCAAGGGCGACCGTGCGGGCCGACGAGTAGACGAGTTCGGGCACGTCGGCCTGGGCTCGCGATTTGCCGTCCACATACAGCGTGAGCTTGCGGTCGGCTTTGACCGCGGCCACGTGCAGCCAGCGCCCGATCTCGACGGGCACGCCGGGTGTGCCGTACCCGCGACCGGCCTCGATGCGTGCGTAGAGCTTCCCGTCCACGAAGCACACCCGCAGGGGATCGTCCATCCCCGCCGCCCACGCACTGAAGACCTGGCCGAGAGCGGACTTCGGCGGCCGCGTGATTCGCACCCAGACCGAGAGCGAATACTTGTCGTCGGGGAACTCGCCGATTGCGTATTCGAGCATGCTCTTGTTGCCGTCGAGTGCAACCGCACCGCCGGCCTTGCCGCCGATGCCTTCGGCGGGTGACGCGCCCTTGGTTCTATCGAGCTTGCCGTAGCGCGGCTTCGGCTTTCCGGCCAGCGCGTCTACGGCGAGCTCTCCATCGGGACCTTCCTGCGCGAGTTCCAGGGCCGAGGCCGCCTGCCGTGGCAGCGAAGAATCGACGGTGAACCGCGACGCCGGCGCGACGCCCGGCGTCTCACCGTGTGCGTTGCGGGCAACGACCTGCCACCAGTACGGCTTGCCCGGCTCGATTTTCCGGGCTTGCGCCTCGTCTACGATGCACGCGTTACGTTTGATGCCTCTGATGTTCAGCACCGGTGCGGCGAACGTCGGCTCGGCTGCGATGACAAGGCGATAGTCCGTCAGCCGCTGCGAAGGTCGCCGCGACCCGCGCCAACGGAACAGCATCGCCCCCGGAGCCACGGCTGCGTGGTCGTACGGCTCCTGCGCGACGGTTGCCGCCGGCGGCAAGTTCTCGGCCGCGAGCCAGGAGCGATAGTGCGTGCCCGCGGCCCCGGCGCTGGCGAAGTCGCAGAGCCGCAGCGTCCGACCGTCGGTTCCCTTCACGTCCAAGAGCAACCACGGCCGCAACACCGACGCTCCGGGACGCGGTTTGTCTTCCGCGAGTTCGACCA
Source organism: uncultured Planctomycetales bacterium (assembly GCA_964391465.1). Classification (GTDB taxonomy): domain Bacteria; phylum Planctomycetota; class Phycisphaerae; order UBA1845; family CAYMME01; genus CAYMME01. The sequence goes on along the minus strand of CAYMME010000049.1, from coordinate 12,947 downwards.
ACTGTGGCTCCAGGCGATTCGGGTCGAGCACCGGGATGTCGTCGGCGTCGAATGCGTTGTACCGCTGGTCATACGCGAGCAGTAGCGGGCCGCGGTACAGCGAGACGCGCCCCACCTGCGGCTTGTCGCCCACGGCGTATCGCAGCCGCATGTCGAAACGCACGTCGATCGCGTCGCCCGACTTCCACTCGCGATCCAGCGACAGATGTTGCCTCGGCTTCACGGCGTCGACCGCCTTGCCGTTGAGTTGCACAGTCGTTTGCACGGACCAACCGGGAATCCGCAGGCGCAGGTTGAATCGCCGGGCCGCCTTTGGCGAGACGGTGATCTTCATGCGGTCGCCGACCGGATAGTCACCCTCCTGCGTGATCGTCAGCGGCGTGCCGTCGGCAAGCTCGAGCGAGACGCGCCCGGGCCCGTAGTAGTTCACGACGATGCCGTCGGCGTCCTGCATCGTTCCCCATTCGGATACCATCCCGAGCCCGCGCGGGGCGTTGACCGAGCAGCAGTTCAGCTCGGGCGTGCCCGCGCGGGACTGGAAGACGATGGTGTCGGCCGAGGCCTCGCGCCGTCCGTCCATCGGCGTGTTGTAGGTCCACCATCGGCCCGACGGATGCTGCGAGCCGATCGAACCGTTCAGCATGGACAGCTCCAGCTCATCGGCGGCTACGGCCTCTCCGGTCAGTCTGAGCATGTCGACGCTCAGCGCCATCCATGCCGTGGTGCAGCACGTCTCGATGGCCGTGGGAGCGTAGGGGTTGCCGGTGGCCTGCTCGCTCGACGAGAAGCCGCCCGTGTTGCGACGGTCGAACCGTACGATGCTTCGCCAGTGGCTCTCGTACGCCCGCCGGAACCTGGCATCCCCCGTGATCAGATACAGTTCGACGAGTCCCTGGAGGCAGTGCAGGCTTTCCCATCGCGGCTTGGGCGTGCGATAGAACGGCACGCCGGCCACGCCGGTGCGCAGGTAGTCGCCGGCCCGCTCCCAGTCCTTCACGATCTCCCGCATCATGCGGAGGTAGCGTTTCTCCGGCGCGATCGCGTACAGCCGGCCGAGCCCGTGGATGACGGACATGTTCATCTCGTGCGACCCGGCGTCGAACACGCGTTTGTCGGTGTCAAGGTACGTCTTGCAGATCAGGTCCGCCGCACGGCGGCAGGTCTCGAGAGCCCGCGCGTCGCCGGTGTCCTCGTACCACATTATCAACGCGAGCATGCAGTGGTAGTGCCCCCACAGATCCCAGTGGGCCAGGAGTCGCTCCTTCTTGGCGAACGGGCCGAGATAACCGTCCTCGGCCTGGCAGCTCATCAGTGTTTCGAGCACCGTCCTTGTGTGCGCCCGCAGGTCGTCGCGATCGGTCATGCGCAGGGCCTGGATGGCCGAGATGAGGTACTTGCCCACGAACTCGCCGGCCCACGGCACGAGACTCGGCGGCGGCTGCCGGTCGCGCAAGCGGAAGATCTCCAGCATGCCCGGGTTGGCCACGGGCGCCGGCAGCAGCCAGTTGTCGACGTTGACCGCGACTCGGTGCCCCACCACGCCGTCGAGGCCGAAGCGCGCCCCGTGCACCCGATCCAACGCCAGTTCAGCCCCCAGCGCATTCGTGGGCATTGCGAAGGTGCCCACGACAAGCAGTGATGTCGCCAGTCGTGTCCTCATCGAATCGCTCCCGCAACGTAGCAGTACTTGTCTGCCCCCGACAGGACAGATGGTACCACAGAGGTGAGCGCGCGGCTGCCCATGCGCGCCGCGAAGACGAAATATGACGCGACCCTATAGGGCTACTGATCGCTTGGCGGTTGGATCTTGACGGTCACGGGCGCACCGACGGCCAGATGAAGCTCTTCGCCATGATGCCAGATGGTCAGCTCCGAGCCCTCGCGAAGCAAGTAGGTTGCTTCGGTTTGCCGGATGTCGACGTCCAGAAGTTGGCCGCGGATCGTGAGCGGGAAAGCGAGTTGCGTCCACGGCTCCGGGAGCCGCGGTTTGAACGTGACGTTGCCGTCGTAGTCGCGCATCCCGGCGAAACCGTACACGAGCGCCATCCAGGTTCCGCCGATCGAGGCAATGTGGACACCGTCCTTGACGTTGCGGGCCACGTTGGCGAGGTCCATGAGCGCGGCGTAGGCGAAATGCACCAGCGCCTCCTCCGCACGGCCGATCTCCGATGCCACGATGCTTTCGATGCACGTGGACAGCGATGAGTCGCCGGTCGTCAGCGGATCGTAGTAGTCGAAGTTCCGTTGTTTTTCTTCCAGCGTGAACTCGTTCCCGAGAAGGAACATGGCCAGCACGACGTCGGCCTGCTTGATCACCCGGTGCCGGTAGATCACGAGCGGATGGTAGTGCAGAAGCAACGGGTAGTTCTCGGCCGGCGTGGTTTCGAAATCCCACGGCTCTCGGTCGAGGAACCCGTCGTCCTGGGAATGGACCCCGTCCTTCTCGTCGTACGGGAGGTACATGCTGTCGGCGGCCGCTTGCCACCCGTCCGCCTCCGATGCGTCGAGGCCGATCCGGTCAACCAGAACATTGAACTGCTCAGGCTTGTCCTTCTGAAGCGCCCGGATCACCGCGGCGGCGTACCAGAAGTTCTCCCGGGCCATGAGATTCGTGTAGGTGTTGTTGTTGACGACAGTGTTGTACTCGTCCGGCCCCGTCACGCCGTGGATGTGGAACCTCTTGTCCTTGTCGGAGTAAAACCCCAAATTCATCCACAACCGGGCGGTTTCCACGAGCATCTCCGCCCCGCAATCATAGAGAAAGTCCTCGTCGCCCGTTGCGGTCACGTATTTCCGCAGGGCGTGCATGATGTCCGCGTTGATGTGATACTGGGCCGTGCCGGCCGCGTAGTACGCTGATGCCTCCTCTCCGTTGATGGTGCGCCACGGAAACAGCGCCCCCTTCTCGTTCACCTCTTGGGCTCGCTGCCGCGCCTTGTCGAGCATGCTGTATCGGTATTTGAGAATCGTCTTGGCGATACGCGGCGACGAGTAGATGAGAAACGGCAGGACGTAGATCTCGACGTCCCAGAAGTAGTGCCCTTCATAGGCCTGGCCGGTCAGGCCCTTGGCCGGGATTGCGGCGCCCTCCACGCGTGCGGATGCCTGGCAGAGCTGGAACAGGTTCCACCGGACGCACTGCTGGAGTCTCGAGTGGCCGCCCTCGATCTGAACATCGCTTCTGCTCCAGAAGTCGTCGAGGAACTCTCGCTGCTGCGCGAGCAGCGGCTCGAAGCCGTGGCTGACCGCACGATCCAGCGTCCGTTCCGCCCGGGCGCACAGTTCCTCCGGAATAGCCGACCGCGAGGTGTGGTAGTCCACGTATTTCGTGATCCGTATCGGCTTGCCCGGTTCCGCATCCGCCGTCAACAGCACCTCACCGGCGTCTTCCGAGGATTTGCTGGTGCATGAGTATGAGCACTCGGTCTCGATCGTGTGGTCGATGCCGCAGGCAAGACTCATGCCGCTGTTGGCGGTTACGTACGCCAGGAGGGCACGATGATCCTTGACGTAGTCCACTTTGGGCAGAAGCACGCGCCACGCGAATCCCGCGGTCGTCCGGGGGTCTTCATCGTCGTCCGGTTCGCCCTGTTCGTTTCGGATCTCGGAGGAGATGACGATCGGGGCCGCGGCGTTCAGGACGGTCACCTCGTACGAGATTGCGGCCAAGTGCCGGTGGGCGAACGACACAAGCCGCGTCGATTTGATCAGAACCTGTTTCCCGGCCGGCGTCTCCCACAGAACCTCGCGTTGGAGCGTACCCGCCCGCATGTCGAGCGTGCGGTTGAACCGCAGAAGATTGGCCGTGGGCAGGAAGAACGGCTCGTCGTCCACGTAGAGCCGGATGATCTTGCTGTCCGGCACGTTGACGATGGTCTGGCCTGTTTTGGCGAATCCGTACGCTTCTTCCCCGTATGTAATCGGCCAGGTTTCGTAGAACGCATTCACGAAGGTGCCGTTGACATCGACCGGACGCCCCTCCTCGAATGTTCCTCGCATCCCGACGTAGCCGTTGCTGAGGGCGAAGACCGTTTCGTTCTGGGGCATGAAGCGAACATCAAAACGCTTCTGTACGAATTCCCAGTCGCGAACGGGATAGATGTACTCGGGAGGGAGTACGAGCTGGCGTCTATGCATGGAACGTCCGCCTCTTGATTCCGTTATGATGCCTCTGCCGGCCCCGCAACCTCACGCTCAGGGAAGCAGTTCGCCCAGGTCGTTCACCACGACGTCGGCACCGTTTTCCCGAAGCGCCGCGGCATCGGCGTATCGAGCCACGCCGATGACAAGCCCGAAATCGCCGGCCCGGCCTGCCTGTACCCCCGAGATGGCATCCTCGACCACAACCGCGCGGGCGGCCTCGACCCCGAGCTGCTTCGCCGCGGACAGAAACGTGTCGGGAGCCGGCTTGCCCGCCAACTTCAATCGGGCGGCTTCGTTCCCGTCCATCCGCAGATCGAAGAGTTCGGTAATGCCCGCCGCGGCCAGGACCGCCGGGCAGTTGCGGCTCGAGGACACCACCGCAGTCTTGATGCCGTCGGCGCGGAGCCGGCGCACCAGTGCCACCGATCCTTCGAACACCTCAACGCCTTCGGACTCGAGCACTTCCTGAATCAGCTCGTTCTTCCGGTTCCCGACGCCGCAGATCGTCTCGTCGCTCGCCGGCTCGCCGGGATCGCCGTCGGGCAGCTCGATGCCTCGGGACGCCAGGAAGCTGCGGACCCCTTCGTAGCGAGGCTTACCGTCCACGTACTGCTCGTAGTCAGTGTCGGTGAAGGGCTCGAACGACTCCCCCGCGCCGCCGGCGCGTCGCTCGAGGAACCCGTCGAAGGCCCGCTTCCAGCACGTGGCGTGAACCTTTGCGGTGGCCGTCAGCACGCCGTCGAGGTCGAACAGCACGGCGTCGAATCGATCACGCGTAATGGAATGGTCGGATCGGCTCATTCGCTCACACTACGCCCCCGTATGCGGTCGGCGCAATCCACGCCGGCCATGGTCCTATCGGCATCGCGGCTCGGTCCCAACAGCAACCAACACCCCATTCTCGGCAGCCGCATGGGCCGATGCAAGTGTACGGCTACCTTGCCGATGGATCGACGCCGCCGGCTGGAAACCGCTGCCGTCTGGTTTGCTCGGTCCGGTGCGGCTCATCCCCTGCGCAACCCCGGACGCGACGCGGCAGTAGCGGCGCATGCGGCCCGAGGCTCAGGGCGTCTTGCGTTCGAGCCAGAGGGCCCAGTCCTTGCGGTCGGGGGTCTCCAGGGCGACGGTGGGGCTTGCGGCGACGGTCCCCGCCGCGGTGCGCTCGCCGGTTCTCGGGTCGAACCAGTTCGCGTCGAACGTGCCGTTCGCACCCGTGAGGTTCAGTCGTATCGTTCCGCCCTCGAGGCTATAGGCGAGATAGGTCCGGTTCGGCTCGGCGAGGCACCAGGTGTTCTCGGGATTACCGGTGACGATGTCCGCCGGGCGCATCTTCGGTAGCCGCGTCGCCATGTGCTCGCGGACGAGGCGGTAGGAGGGAAGCACGATGTCAACGTTGATCGGCTTGACGTACTCTGTCGGGTCTCCGAAATCGGGGTAGGCGATCCCGCCTCGGACGAGCATGCTTCCGCCCGCCATGAAGAACGCCCAGTGCTCGCGGCGGTCCACTTCGATGGCGTCGATGATCGCCTTGGCCGGGTACCGATTGCGGTAGGCTCGCACCTTGCGGTAGATCTGCCTGGCGTTGGTTTCCTTGGCCTGTTTCGACCCGCGCTCGTAGCCGCGCCCGGGCATTTGCCTGCCGCCGCGCGGAGCATGCAATGAGCCGTCCGCGCGGAACCACCAGTAGCGCATATCCAGAACGTCAACGGCGGCGCCGCGAACCGCATCGGCAAGGACGGCGTCCTGCACGTCCTTCGGTGCTCCGAGGCCGATCGTGACCCGCTTGCCGGTCTCATCCTGCCATTCGAGAATCGTGTCCATCCAGAACTCAACGAATGGGCGAGGGCCCGTGTACTCCTGTCCGGTCAGGTGTACCACGTTCGTATTGTCGCCGAGTGTGTCGAGGCATTTGCGGATGTAGAGCCGGTGCAGGGCGCGCCGCGCAGGGTGCGAGACATCATAGAACGCATCGGCGGCGGGCGTGGTGACGGGCATGCCCGTGTTCTGAATGCAATTGGCCGGGCGCCAGGGAAAATCCACGTAGTGGGCCTGGGTCTCGAGCAGGGCATGCTGCATGTAGTACTTGTGGAAGAGCACCGTGCCCTTGCGGTCGCAGAGATCGGCGAAGGCTTTCAACCGCTCGAAATACCAGGGGTTGAATCGCGTCAGGTCATACTTGGGCAGACCGTCCGCGGCGGTGCCGGTATCGCCTCTCGCCCAGGGTTGTTCCAGGAACGGCGGCTGCACGTTGGCGTCATTGCGCGGCGCCGTGTCATGGGCGTCGCGGCGCCGGTCGTACCACAGGCCGTAGTTGTGCTCGAATCCCGGGTAGCCGTAGCGCAGCATGTGGTCCGTGAGCTTGTCGAGGTCCTCGGTGCGGTTCGGCCGCACGTCGCCCAGCGGGTCGCCTAGCGACCGGCGGGTCAGGTTCGGCCGCTGGCCCGGTCGCCACCAGCCGTTGTGCTGGACCCAACCCCAAATCATGCGGTCGCCATGCACGAGCCAGCCGTTTCTCACGAGCGCGCCCGTCCGGCGCGCGGCGGATTGACCGGAGCCGATGGATAGCGTGATCCAATCCAGGTCGATCTTCGCTCGGTCGCGCCAGTAGGTGCGGAACGAGAGACGGTCGCCCGACTTGCTGTCGAAGGCCAACGTGAAGACCTGCCACTTGTCCGGGGCGCGGAAGTCGGTGCGCTTGATGTCCAGCTTCGCCGGCCCGGCCGTGCCGCCGTCACGCACGACGTCGATCGTGACGACGGTGTCGCTGTTGGCGGCGTTGTTGTCGATCTTCATCCGCCACGCGACGGTGTGGCGGCCGGGTGGAACCGCGTCGATGCCGGGGCCGTCGCTGAGGTAGCCGGGCTCATGGGTGGCGACGTTGGCCGACCAAGTCAGGCCGTTGCGCCGGCCGGTCTTGTGCGTGAGCTGCTCATCGTATTCCGCTTGGTAGCGGCGTACGCCCATGCTGACGCCGCCGGTTTGATCGTCGAGGTTGGCCACGACCGTTTGTTCGACTCGATCCCACTGTGCGTAGAGGCGTCCTTCCCGATCGCCCATGTTGAAGCACCGGTGCGGCCGCTTCCGGGCGTTCCCGCCGTTGTGCAGACACCAGCCGGCGGCTTCGGCGACCTTGGCGCCGCTGCAATCGCGGTAGAAGTCCTCGACCGTTGCCGCGTACCTCCCGTAGCCCCGGCGGAATGGCTCCTGCAAGTGGATGGGGACGCGCCAGCCCAACTCGTCCATCCACTGAACGAACCGTTTCACCGTGCCCACCGTCTTCGCCGGGCACTCCGCGTTGCGGCAGAGATGGGGCGTGATGAAGTCCATGTGAGCGAGCGTCTTGTAGTCACTGAGTTCATTCTGAGAGTGCGGGACTCCCGACGCGGTGCACAGGCGATCCGGGTCGACCGACTTGACGGCATCGATCAACTGCCCGCAGTCGGACAGGCTGACGAAACGGCCATCCCGCACGTCACGCTCGTTGGAGACGTCGATGTAGACGTTGCGGTAGGGCCGCAACTCCGCCGCCAGCACTCGCACGGCGGTCAGATGTTCCGCTTGGTTCCGCGCACCAACCCAACCGCCTTTCGCGTCGCGGTTCAGACTGCAGTCCACGATGATGCCGCGTTCGTCGCACTCGGCGATAAGCGTCTTCAGTCGTTTCATATAGACGGGGCGAACCACCCCGTCTCGCGTCATGACGGAGAAGTCCTCGCCGTCTTTGGGGTATTTCCAATAGACCCAGACCCGAATCCAGTTGAAGCCGTCGGCGGCCATGTCGTCGAGATCGGCGGTTCGGTGGCTTGGCGTCGTGATGGACTGGGCTCCATAGTAGCTGAGCCCGTTGAGGAACGTGGGGGTGCCGTTGATGGTGAAGAAGCGGCCGTCACCACTGATGGCGAGGGTCGTGGTGCGCCCGCCGTTCGAGGAGGCCTCGGCGCCGAGTGCCGGTCGGGGCAGAATGGCCACGAGCACCGCCAGTGAAGCCAGCAGGCGCAGTCGTGTGCCGATGCACAGGCTGCGAAACGGATCTGTGTCATTGACCACTACACGTCCTCCAAACGAGACTCTACACTACCTAACGATACCGCGAGGCGAATCCGCCGAGCAATCCATGGATCCACGATTTCGATGGAGACAATGGGGCGGCCTCCCGGTGCGCGTGCAGGGCATGAAGCCCGACGCCGCCAACCAGCCCGGCGGGCAGATGGCTGTAGCCGAACTGGAGGTCTATGCCGACAACGGCAATCGGTGAGTCGACGCCTTCCGCTTCGACCCAAGCATCGTGCGGACAGGGGCTTTGCATATGGTGGTTTCCACGAACAGCGACATCTCGGACGAGGCTCGCCCCCACGTTCCTCGCAACTTCTCCCTCATCGCGATCTCCCATGCTCTGAGCAACCTGGGAGATCATCTTGCCAATCCCAAAACCGTTCTGGCGTGGCTGCTGGGGTCGGTGGGAGCGCCCGCAGCGTTGGTATCCCTGCTTGTGCCGATCCGTGAGTCCGGATCGATGGTGCTCCAGGTGTTCGTGGCCGGGTTGCTTCGGAGGCTGCCGCGGCGCAAAGTGGCTTGGGTCGCAGGTGCCGCATTGCAGGCGCTGGCCGTGCTGGGCATGGGCGCGGTTGCGGTGGTCGCGACGGGCGCGATGGCCGGATGGCTGATCCTCTTGCTGCTGGCGGTCTTCAGTCTCTCTCGCGGACTCAGCTCGGTGGCCTCGAAGGACGTCCTCGGCAAGACGATTCCGAAGGGCCGCCGCGGCCGCGTGAGTGGTCTCGGCTCCACCGCATCCGGTGTGGCCGCCGCGATCCTGGGGGCGTACGTCTGGTCCGTGCATGGCGGAGACGCCTCAGCGCGATTCTGTGCGGAGCTGCTCGTTACTGCGAGCCTGCTCTGGATCGTTGCCGGTTTCGTGTACGCCAATGTGCGAGAGTTGGCCGGCGAGACGAAACGGCGCGGCAACGGCGTCGCCGAGACGCTCCGACGATTGGCTCTGCTCAAATCGGACGGTCATTTCCGAAAGTTCGTGCTTAGCAGGGCGTTGTTGCTGTGCTCAGCCCTCTCGGCGCCCTACTACGTGGTTCTTGCTCAGCAGCAGCATGGAGTCGATCTGCGCACGCTTGGCTCGTTCATTCTGGCCAACGCTCTGGCATCGAGCGTGAGTGCGACGTTCTGGGGCTTGATGGCCGACGTGTCGAGTCGGCGCGTGTTGCTGCGTGCAGGGACGCTGACGGCGGTGCTGGGCTTCGGCGTGGCCGCTGCGGCCGCGTTCGACACGCCTCTGGGCGACTCTCGCTGGACGTATCCGGTGGCTTTCTTCGTGTTGGGCATCGCCCACAACGGAGTGAGGCTCGGCCGCAAGACCTATGTCGTCGACATGGCGGGAGGGGACCGCCGCACGGAATACGTGGCGGTCAGCAACACCGTCATCGGGATCATCCTGCTGTTGTGTGGCTTGCTGACGCCCCTGGCTTCCGTCATCGCACCCGCGGGCATGATTCTGTTTCTGTCCGTGTGCGGGCTGATCGGAGTAGCGGTGGCCGCGACGCTGCCCGAGGTGGAATAGGGGCTGGTCGAAGTGAGAAGTGAGAAGTGCGAAGTCAGAAGTGAGAAGTTGGCGCCGTGGCGGTAGTGTAGGCGTATCGTAGCGACGGATGAGACCGATCAGGGGGACGCGGATCATGGAGTGCTTCGCATGATAAGTGCAAGCGACGGGAGACTTGTTCGCACGATGCATCTTGTGGTCTGTCGTGGCGTCGCGACCGTTGCGGTGGCCCTCCTTCTTTGGGCGGCGAACGTGGCGGTTGCGGCTCAAACGTCCGATGGGACGGCAAGGCCGAACATCCTGCTCATCATGGCTGACGATCTCGGCTGCGAGACGTTGGGCTGCTACGGCGGCACGTCCTACAAGACGCCCAACCTGGACCGGCTGGCCGGGACCGGCATGCGGTTGACGCACTGCTACAGCATGCCGGTCTGCCATCCGACGCGCGTTTGTCTTCTGACCGGCCGATATCCGTTCCGGCTCGGGCACCCGCGGTGGGGCTCCTTCCCGAAGGCGGCGGAGAAGCAGACGCTGGCCCACGTGCTGAAGCGCGCCGGCTATGCCACGGCCGTGGCCGGCAAGTGGCAGTTGGCCATGCTCAAGGACGACCTCGATCAGCCCCACCGGATGGGGTTCGACACGTACTGTCTGTTCGGTTGGCACGAGGGGCCGCGGTACCACCAGCCGCTGATCTGGCAGGACGGGAAGACCAGGCACGACGTGCGCGACCGCTACGGCCCGGATGTCTACTGCGAGTTCCTGATCGAGTTCATGGAGCGACATCGGGACCGCCCGTTCCTGGCCTACTATCCGATGGCGCTGTGCCACGACGTGACCGATGACATCGGTGCGCCCGTGCCCTTCGGTCCGAAGGGGCGGTACGACAACTACGCAGAGATGATGGAGGCTACGGACGCCTGTGTCGGGCGGCTCGTGGATGCGCTCGAACGTCTGGGGATCCGCGACCGGACCCTGGTCCTGTTCACCGGCGACAACGGCACGCCTCAGCGCATGATCATCACCGCCGTCAACGGCAAGCTGCTCCGCGCACCGGTCGTGTCGCAACTCGGTGACGTGCTCGTGCCCGGCGGCAAGGGAAAGCTGACCGACGGCGGAACTCGCGTGCCGCTGATCGCGAATTGGCCGACGGTGATCGGTGCGGGCCAGGTCGTCGATGACCTCGTCGATTTCAGCGACTTCCTTCCCACGCTTGCCGAGCTCGGACACGCCGACTTGCCGAAGGACGTGCGCATCGACGGGCAGAGCTTCGCGGTGAGCCTCCGGCAACGGCCGGGCCCGCGGCGCACGTGGGCGTTCTCCGAACGTGGGAAGAACCGGTGGGTCCGCACGCAGCAATGGAAGCTCTACGACGACGGTCGGCTCTTCGACATGCAGGCCGATCCGCAGGAGCAACGGCCCATCTCGGCGAACGAGCTGTCGGCAGACGCGGCGGCAGAACGGGTGAAGCTCCGGGCGGCGCTCCAGTCGCTCGCCGCGTCAGAGTGATTGCGTTATGATGGTGCCGGCTCGTGAAGGGACGGGGTAAGTCCACACGGTCCGGCGGAACGGCTGGTGTAGTCTCTCAGAGTTGTCGAGGCCCATCTGATCCGAACCGCGCCCGTTAGGAAGCGGCCGCGGCAAGGCGGAACATTGCTGCTCCCTCACGGTTGCGGTTCGGAAGGAATGCAGTCTGCCTGAGACACTACGCAAGACCACCCACGGAACAGCAACGTTTGCATAAGGAGGACTCGGCATGATGCGCAACTGGCATGTAGTGCGTACCCATCTGCTCGCGATGATGTGTATTGCGGCTTCGAGCGGACCGTCACCGGCTGCCGGCGCCGACGATCAGCGAACCGCCGACCGCATGCGCGTGTACCTCGGCTCGTCGACGAGCGGGGAGAGCGGCGGCATCCACGTGTGCGAGCTCGATCTGGCCTCGGGCCGTCTGACCGCGCCCAGGGAGGCGGTGGCCACAGCGAGCGCACCCTTCCTCGCCCTGCATCCGACCGGCAAGTACCTGTACTCCGTGGGTTCGGCCCGGGATTCCGATGGCAAGAGGGTCGGAGCGGTTCGCGCCTTCGCCGTCGACCGGAAGACGGGCGGCCTGACCTTCCTCAATCACCAATCCGCACGCGGCTCCGGTCCGTGCCATCTCGTCGTCGATGCGACGGGGCGCAACGTCCTGATCGCCAACTACGGCAGCGGCAGTGTGGCCGCGGTGCCCATTGCCGAGGACGGCCGCTTGCGCGAGGCCACCGGCTTCGTGCAGCACGAGGGATCGAGCGTGAACAAGCGACGCCAGTCCGACCCGCACGCGCACTCTATCAACGTCGACCCCGGCAATCGCTTCGCGTTTGCGGCCGACCTGGGCCTCGACAAGGTGCTCGTGTACCGTCTCGACCCGACGAAGGGAACGCTGACGCCGAACGACCCGCCCGCAGCCAAGGTCGCGCCGGGGTCGGGGCCGCGCCACTTCGCATTCCATCCGTCGGGCCGCTACGCCTACGTCATCAATGAACTGCTCTCGACGGTTACTGCCTTCTCGTATGACGCCGCGAAGGGAGTGCTGTCCGAGCTGCACACGATCACGACGTTGCCCCCCGACTTCAAGGGCGATACCACGACGGCCGAGGTGCAGGTGCATCCGTCGGGCAAGTTCCTGTACGGCTCGAACCGTGGGCACAACAGCCTGGCGATCTTCTCGATCAACGCCAAGACGGGCCGGCTCGAGGCCATCGGTCACCAGCCCACCGGGGGCAAGACGCCGCGCAACTTCGGCATCGACCCGACCGGCCAATGCATCCTGGCCGCGAACCAGGCCAGCGACCTCGTCGTCGTGTTCCGCGTCGACCAGAAGACCGGGCTCCTCAGCCCTACCGATCACGCAGTAACGGTCGGGAGACCGATGTGCGTGAAGTTCCTGGCGATGAAGCCATAGTAGTCTGTCGCGAGTTTGGCAGGCCATATCCGAACCGCGACCGTGAGGGAGCGGCAGCGGGTGGCAACGCCGCCCGCTCTCGAGCCCAAAATCTGCGAAAACACTACCTGCCTTGAACGCTACGGCAGGGTCCCGGATGATCCGTTCACGACCCGGAGTGCAACGATGCTCAAGACGAATTGGCTGCTGCGATTGGGGGTCCTCACGGCGAGCGTGATCGCCGGTTGGTTTCCGCATGGCGTTCGGGCCGCCGAGCCCGACCACTCACGTGTCCCCGGTGTGGTCATCGATCACAGCCCCGCGGCGTCGCGCATCTAC
>CAYMME010000048.1:20554-25617 GCA_964391465.1 uncultured Planctomycetales bacterium | reverse complement strand
CCCAGGCGGCTGCAAGCAGGGCCGCCACCATCGCTCCGGCGTAGACTGCCGCCCGATGCTCCAACAGCGCGAAAAGCAGGAACGCCACGCGATCCACGGCCGTGCCCGCAGTCATCGACCCACGAGGGGCCCGTCTGATGCCGGCCACGACCCCGGCTGCCGCTCCCACCAGCACGATTGCGTGGAAGATCATCCCCGCTCCTGCCGCGTGCAGCAGCCACACACCCAACAGGATCTCCGACAGGACAATGCCCTTGAGAAACGACAGCCGCCGCTCGAGCGAATCCGCGGATTGCATCGCGCCATCGTACCGATCGTCGCCCGTCCGGCAAAACGATGACGGGGGCAGACGGCTCGGGCCGAGGCGCGTGCCCGGTCAGTAGAGCAGGTTCTCGAGACGGCTGTCGAAGCGGTTGAGTTGCGTCTCTGCGGTGTCGGGGAGGCTTTCGACTCGCTTGAGCAGAGGCCGCCCGGCACTCCGTACGTACGGATTGTAGTCGGTCTGGTGGTTTGGACTTCGACAGGCGGTGCCGGACAAAACGGAGATCAGGAAGACAAGCCGTGCGACGCGCCACATGGTTTGGATCGATCTCCCTCTCGATGTGTGGACACCATACCCCCCGGTTATCGGTCGAAAACGGCGATTCACTTTGGGCAAAACGGGCGCACCACACGCCGGGGAGACCGCGGTTCCCGCCTGCGGCGAGTGCGGGATGGAGCACTCAGGCGAGTAGGCGGGCGGGATTGGGCCTGGAATGTGTGGTGCACCATTTCGTGCAGGCAGTAGCGGGCGCGATATCCGAGGTGCCGGTCGCAGGGTCTTGGTCCAAGAAAATGCAGGAGAATGCTTGCATGCGGCGCATCGCGCGCGGTACACTCGTACTTAGCGAACTCGGGGAATGGGGCTCCGGGGGGTTCGATGGGTGAGGAAGCGACTCCAAAATAGAACTGAGTGAGGGGGCTATCATGATACACCGTGCCACTTCGGCCGTGGTTGCTGTTGCGATCGTTTGCGTGGGTGGGGCAGCGGTCCAGGCTCTGGTTGTCGACGGCAGCCTGTCCGACTGGGGTGTGACCGTTGCCGATAACGACGGGAGCCTTTTCTACGGTGGCATCAACAGTGATCCGGGCCATACGCCGTCGACGTCGGTCTCGGGCTTCTTCGCTGCGATTCCCGGCGACATCGGGTATGCCGGGCACTCCACGGAGGATCAGTCGGACACGGCCGGGCACAGTGCGTACGTTGGCCCGGACTACGGCGGGCAGGACATACGACGGTGAGTTCATGGCCGTCGCCATCCAGGGCAACACTCTGTTCTTCGCCATTGCCACCGGTCAGCGCCCCGACAACGGTTCCTCGTGGTTCGGACCGGGGGATCTGCAGATTCAGACGAGCAGCGGCTTGACCTACGGCGTCGAGTTCGGAGGTGGGGCGGGAGGCGCCGCCGGCGGCGCCATCACCGAAGGCGCGAACGGCAGCACCTACACGCTCAACAGCAGCGGTGCCACCACCGGCCACACGGCGGACGCGGCCATCGTTGCGGGTTCGGTCTGGCAAGACCCCGCGTGGATTCTCGATCCGATCGTCCCCCAGGAGGAAGTGCAGATCGATCACGCGGCCGCCGGCACTTTTGCGGGCATGGCCGACTACCACTTCACGCTCAACGATGCGACCACGCAGCACTCCATCATCGAGGGGTCCATCGATCTGGGCATGTTTGGGGCCGATCTCACTGAGCTTGCCTGGCGGCCGAGTTGCGGCAACGACGAGATGATGGTCGTTTCGCTGGTGCCGATTCCGGCGCCGGGCGCCGCCCTCCTCGGTGTGATCGGGATCGCATGTGCGATTCGGATGAGGCGGCGGTTCCAGTAGCCCGTGCCGACCGGCAGCAATAGACTGAAAGCGGTGTAGTCCGCATCTCGGTGCAAGTGCGTCCAGCCCGCCCACAACGCGAGTCGGACGCATTTTCGTGCGCACTACGCGGTAGCAAGCGGCGCTTGCAGATCGTCGATGAGCCGCGCGACCTCCTGGACGATCTGGCCGCGTGCAGCGCCGCGTTTCACGCAATCACTGATTCGGCGCACGATGGCCGATCCGACGATGGCCCCGTCGGCCACGGTGCATACCGTTTGCACATGCTCGGGGCGCGAGATGCCGAAGCCGACGCAGACCGGGCGGCCTGAGGTTCCCCGCAGACGCTCCACGTTCTCGATCAGGTCCGGCGGCAATTGGTCGCGCTCGCCGGTGATCCCGGCGACGGAGAGGTAGTACACGAATCCGGTTGAGAGGCTGGCGATCCGCTCGCGACGCTCCTGTGAGGTCGTCGGACTCACGAGCATGATCAGCCGCAGGCCGGCGCCGGCGGCACGGCCGGCCGTGTCCTCCGCCTCCTCGAGCGACAGGTCGGGAATGATGAGTCCGTCGAAGCCGGTGGCGGCCGCGCGGTCGATGAACCGCTCGATGCCGATTCGGTACACGATCGAGAAGGAGACCATCGCCAGCAGCGGCATCGAAACGGTGCTGCGCAGGGCACCCACTCGCTCGAAGATCGAATCGATCTTCAAGCCGCGCTCGAGGGCGTGGAAGAACGAGGTCTGAATGACGGGCCCGTCCGCAACCGGGTCGGAGTAGGGAATGCCCAACTCGATCCCGGCGACGCCCGCGCGGTCGAAGGCCTGGAGCAACTCGATTGTCGTGTCCAGGTCGGGGTACCCGGCGGTGACAAACGGCCACAGTCCCTTGCGCCCGTCGCGGCCAAGCCGTGCGAACACGTCGTCGATGCGATTGGATGTCTCACCTGATTGCGTCATCTAAACCTCACCGTCTGCCGTACGGATCTCGCTGCCGGTCACCGCGTGAACGCTTTCCCGTGTCCTCGCGCGGCACGGATCACACTGCGTAGTATGCGGGTTGCATCGAGATGAGTCCACCGCGAGCAGCAACGTCGCTGCGGCCGGCGCTTCCCGTCGCCGTGTCGATCCGGTACGCTCGGTGGGTCGTGGGGTTCGCTCGGTCGATGCTTCCCGCCCACTGCGGCCGACGGAAGGAGCTACGTAATGCGGATGCGTTGCTGGAGATTGTACGGACGCCGACTGGCGGTCCAGATGGCGTTCCTGGTGGTGGTTGGCGCTGTCGAGGCGGCCTCCTCTGCTGCTCCTGCGTCGGCGCCGGCGATTTCCGCCGAGGAGGCCAAGGCGGGCTTCCGGGTGCTCTTCAACGGCAAGGACCTGACCGGATGGCAGGAGGTGCAGGGCAGGCCGGGCAGTTTCGTTGTCAAGGATGGTGAGCTCCACGGCAACCGCGGACACCGGGGGAAGCGCACGGCCTACTGGCTGAGCACCAAGGAGCAGTACGGCGACTTCGAGTTGCGTCTGCAATACAATATCCCGAAGAGGGGGAACACGGGCGTTTTTCTCCGCGCCCCGCACCATGGTCGCACGTCGAAGATGGGCATGGAGATTCAGCTTCTCGATGACCACGGGCGCAAGGGTGCCCCGAGCGTCGGCGAAACCGGGGCGATCTACCAGGTGGTCGCGCCGCGCGAGCGTGCGGCCAAGCCGGCCGGTCAGTGGAACGACCTCCACATTCTCTGTCACGGGGATCGGGTGAGGATCACTCTGAACGGGAAGGTCGTCACCGATGCGTCCATGGCCGACCACGGCAAGCTCGAGAAGCGGCCGCGGCGCGGGCATATCGGCCTCTCTGCCCACACCGACACGGTTCGGTTCCGCCACATTCGTCTCCGCGTCATCAAGGGCGCAGCGCCGGGAACCGCCGCACGCGAAGCCGAATAGCGCGGGCTACGCGCGGCGCGGAGAACGGACCCACGACACAACGCGGGCATTACTGCCCAAGTCCGGATAAAAGCTCCGCAACCATTCCGACTGTGGCGCCTGGGGCGCCTGGACGAGCAAACGTTGGGGACACCTTTCCCCAAGATTGGGAAGTGCTTTCCCAGGTCCGTCGTTATTTGCGTCCTGTGCGTCTGGCACGGGAAGTGTCATACGCAACCAGGCCGCGAGACAAGCGATACCCGAACGGCCGGGAGCGGCCGCGATGGAGAGGAAAGGACGAGAACGATGACGACCGCGCAAACCAATACCGACGAGCTTCGAACGATCAACGACTGGGTCGAAGATGCACAGGCACAGGGCGGCCCGATCGACCTGTACTCCGGCAAGCGCCGCGAGCCGCGACGCATATGGGACGCCATGCTCGACGTGCACGTCCTCACCGGCGCGACGGAGGGCAGCTTCCACTACGCCACCGCTCGGGACATCTCGGGGGGTGGGATGGGCATTCAGTGCCGCCAGAAACTCGAGCCCGGTACGTGGGTCGGCATGTACGTCTCCGGTTGCGATCAGGGCGCGACGGCCATCGTCCGGCACTGCACGGAGACGATCGGCGGATACGTGATCGGCCTCGAGTTCGTCGCACGCCTCAAGCAGCCGTCGTTCGGTCGCCCGACCGATTCGTCGAAGTCCCGGCGCGGCCACAGCCGCTACGTCAATCCCGCCCGCCTCGTCGGCTGAGCACACACGGCACGAATGGGCCGGCGAAGCGTGGGGGACCGCACAGGAAGTGGACCACGAAGGACACGAAGTGCACGAAGAGAAACGCGCATTGGGTGGGCCATCCTTCGTCTCGGCGCGCCGGGATTCACGAAGGATGGGGCACCTAGCCGCAGGGCCTCTGCGTTGCCTGCAAAGCCCACGGCGGCCCCGACGGGGCCGAGGATCGTAGCCACGGGTGAAGCGAAGCGCAACCCGTGGTTGACGTGTCGCAGCAGATCCATCCCGCCCCGGCGGGGCGGAGGACGAGTACGGCAACACACCGCGAGACCACCGCCGCTTCGCGGCCATCGTCTCCGCGCGCCTTCGCACCGAACCAGGGCGCCGTTCCGCAAGTGTGGATACGTCCGGTCTCCGAACCGCGCCCGTAAGGAAGCGGATGGGGGGGGGGCGGCCGAGAGGAATCCCGACAGGGTAGCCTATGGCTCCGGCCGGGGGGGCCGCGATTCACGCCGGCAGTCCGTTGTCGCACCGCCTCTGACTTCTGACGC
>CAYMME010000048.1:19849-20544 GCA_964391465.1 uncultured Planctomycetales bacterium | reverse complement strand
GTCGGGATCCTCATTGGCAAACGTCGTATCGATGCCACCGTGGATCGACTCGAACTCGCCGGCCTCGAAACCGGTTTGGCCCTCGAGGCTGTACTCGACCCAGTCGGTAGCCCATCCCGACGGAAGCCCGTCCGGGTTGCCTTGGGCTCCGGCGGGGGGGGACGCGATTCACGCCGGCAGTCCGTTGTCGCTCCGCCTCTGACTTCTGACGCAGTGCGCAGACGGCAGGAGGGGTGGACGACGTGCCATGGCCGCACGTGCGGCTTCAACGTACACTACGACTGTGACGCACAAAGCGGCAATGAGCAGGCAGAACTTTCCACCCGGGTGGGATGAGGAACGCGTCCGCGCGGTGCTGGCTCATTACGAGAACCAGACCGAGGACGAGCAGTTCGCGGAGATCGAGGCCGCCCACGAAGCCGAGTCCGTGACGCTGGTGGCCGTGCCGACGGAACTGGTCCCCGAGGTCCGCGCGCTGCTGGCGCGCAAACGTAACGCTTGACGATGAGCATGGCGGGGTGGCGCTTCGCCACTGACCGCAAGCCGCACCGCTACGACCTTGACCTCGCGGGAAACCGGCGCTGGCGTGGCCGGATCGCCATGCTGCGTCTCGACCCGTGCCAGACCAAGGACTGGAGGTCGGGAAAAAACGGCAGCGGGTGCTGCCGGAATGATCGCGCGGCGTGAAGAACGGG
>CAYMME010000048.1:0-19839 GCA_964391465.1 uncultured Planctomycetales bacterium | reverse complement strand
GCGTCTCGACCCGTGCCAGACCAAGGACATCGAGGTCGTCATCAAACGTCTCCGGTTGCTGCCGGAATGATCGCGCGGCTTGAAGAACGGATGGTTCTGACCAGGTACCAAGACCCGCTACCACTGAGGTGCGTTAGGGGTTGCAACCTGAAATCGTCCTATGTTAGAATGGCCGCTCGTGTGCCGTCCGAGGAAGGTTCTTATGCCGTCAATACCAGACACGTCGCATGCGTTCTTCTGTCCCAGGTGTGGCGCCGCTTTCCTCCGGTGCGGGGACGAGGAAGACGCATACCAGTGCGGCACTTGCGGATACTCTGAGTCGTCCATCATCGCCGGGCGAAGGGCCCCGCCGACCGCGTCGGGAGGCACGGACTCTTGTTCTCGATCGAGCCTTACGGGTGACACTCATCTCCCAGTGCCGAGAACTACCGCGGCTGATCCTGGCAGCGACTGCGAGATCGGTCGGGACAAGCCTCTCGAAAGGGGATTGACCGATGCGACCGCAACGGCAGCGGAAGGCAAGAGCGGATGCATGGAGGCGGGAGGTTTCGTCCGGGCGGCCGGCTCGTTCGTGCGATTTGTCGTCGTGGCTTGCTTCCCATTGTTCGGGCTCTTGATCGCGGTTGGCCTTTTCATGGACGATCCCGATGGTCGGTCAGGAGGGTCTGCGCGCCGTGTATCCGTCCCGGCGAACGCGGCGCGCGTGACGATCGAGAAGCGAACGCCACCGCCCCGGGAGGGGATGACGCCGGCGCAGGTGATCGAGATCATCTCGCGGGGCGAGCCGAAATGGTGGGACGTGAAGGGCAAGCGCGACTTTAAGAGGGCAGGAAGGTGGCTTGACGAGCACCCGGAGGAGCTGCGGAAGCATCTAGTGGGTGAATTGGAGCTGCAAGACCTTAAAGACCAGTTGGCTGCGTCACGGGTGAGGCGGCTGCTGAGGGAAGTCAGCGCCCGGGAATAAGGGCGGCTGCGAAACGAGCCAAAGACGGCGAGTGCCAGGCGCGACCGAGTGGTCAGAGTTCGCCGTACACGTTTACTTGGCACAGTTCGGGCCAACTGGTTTCGCACCCTTCGCCATACCCCCGAAACGTGGGGGGACCGATGTGGCACGGTCGCCGATGGCTCCACAAGGTCTTGCATCAAGGACTTCGTCCGGGGCGTGTGGGACGCGAATCACGTGCGGAATTCGTGTGCCAACCGCTGAGTCTTGACGCGGCGTGTGAATGCCAGAAGAGTCAGGCCACCGCGGTGGCGGCGGGCGATGCTTGGAGGCAGACCACGATCGTGATGCGGAAAGCGCGCGTGGGCGGGCAGAACTTTCCATCCAGGTGGGACGAGGAACGGGTGCGTGCGGTGCTGCCTGGTTACGAGAGCCAGAGCGAGGACAAAGGGTTCGCGGAGATCGAGGTCGCCCACGAAGCCGAGTCCGTCACGCTGGTGGTCGTGGCGAAGAGACTGATGCCGGAAGTGCATCTCCTCCGGGCGCATGCGGCTGGCGCCTGAGGTTGAGTGCGGCGGCCATTCTGCGCAGGGTGCGCCGGGCGGCTTCGAAGTATTCTGCGGACGAGGTGCGATGCACGAGGAGTTGGACAAGGCGCTTCGAGACCCGAAGCTGCGGGAGTCACTGCTCAGGCGGGTCCAGTATTTGATTTCCACGGCTGCGATCACGGTCTCAAGTAGCGCGGCGGCCCAGAACGCTTGGCTGCGATGGCTTGTGCATCGCAGCGACCTTGTACGGAATGCTTGGCGCCGCTTGACGAGGCACCTGAAGCCACCTTACGTGTGTACAGCAGCGGACCTGGAAGAAGCCGCGATCGAACATCTGTTCGACGTTCAGCTCTTGAGACAGGTGAACGATCCAAGCGGTTCGGATGAACGTCTTGCAGCCACTCGACCCAACGCTGGCGAACGTGAGACACTGCCGGAGGAGGTTGAGTGGCTGTTGAACGCGATGTTCGTAGGCGGTTGGCCGGTACAGGTCGAGAGTGCGTTGCGGGAGCTCCACGAAGCAAGCAAACGTGATCCAGGAGGGGAGTCTGACCAGAGGGCTCGACAGCACTTCGAAGCGGCGATTGTTTCTGCATACGAGGGCTCCAGCACGGAGGAACGGGAGCAGCGAGCGCTGGGAGAAGCGTACGATCGTTTCGTGAGCAGGGTGGTGGCGAAATGCGTCCTTCCGAGGTCGAGCCGGGCCTTTGGTGTTGCGGAGGGCGTGGGCGTTGAGCCCGAACTCTTACCATGGACGGTCTTCAACGTCGAATATGTGCGACTTCAACTCGTGGCTGTTTCGTACAAGGCGTATGAACCGGAGGGATCCGACTTCCTTGTTGGTGTAACTGACACCATCAGGCACCCGTTAACACAAGAGGAGCTGCCGCTCGAACCTGTTGACCCCGCACACCCGGAAACCGCTGTCCCTCTTGTCTGCGCACAGGTAGGGGGCATTGTATCGAGTCGAGCTCTCGAAGAACTCCAAATAGATTGCGAACGTGCGTTGCGGTCCTTCTTTTCGTCACTCACCGTGATGTCGCAGGAACAACCGGTTCGGAGGGCCGTCGGCCGCCAGTCCTGCTTCGAGAGGCTATACGAGAAGGTGCTGTGGGGGCATAGTCATCGTGTCAATCTACTGGCACGCCTGACGGGGTTTGACAGGGTCGAATCCAAACCGCTGCTCAGTTTCGCCGCCACTGACCTGCACTTCGTAAACCGATGCACCGAGCTGTATTTCAGCGGTCCTGCAAAGAGGTCCTTGGCTGCCCGACTGCGGAATGCGGCTCGCGTGCTGGTACAAGCAGATCAGCAGGAGCAGGCATCTGTTGCCTTGGCGCTGTGCTTCGCGGCTATCGAGGCGATGCTGTGCAGAAAGACCATTGGTATCGTGGACGAGCTTGCTCGCAACGCAGCTACGCTGCTGGAACACGAGCCTTTGAACCGCCAGCGGGCGATGAAGGCGGTGAAGAAGCTCTACGACGCTCGCTCGAAGCTGCTGCACGGGGAGAACATTGACGTGACGCCTGAAATGCGGGTGCACGTTAGACGGTTGGCAGCGGGGTGCCTGAAGGCGATCCTGGAGTGGGAGGACTATGTCAGACGCCTCGGGGAGCAGACAACGTCCGATCAGTTCTTCCTCGACGAGTTGGAGGCGTCTCAGGTGAGTGGTAAGCGGATGGTTGGGGTGCCGGATGTGGCGGCCACGTGGTTGCCGGTAGATTCCGGCGATACATAGGTGGATATGGCACGTGGAGGAAACACCGAACGAGCGAAATAGCCTTGGATGGAGGAGCCGGGCGACAGGTCGCAGGTGAGGGCCCATTGGGGTCATCATCGAAGGCCAACTGGGCTCGCACGGGTGATCCGGTGGCTACACGACGTGAGCTACAAGCAGCGCTTGAAGGGGTACCCGAGGATCGTCTGCACGCCATAAACGCGAGGCTTCACAAGCTGGAGCCGGGGCAACCCGGACGGGATAATCTGATCAAGGCGATGCTGGACGCTGCCGACGGGAACCCTGGATACAGGTTCAGACTCCATCGCGAGCTTGATCTTCCGACGGATGACGAGCGGATGATGGAATTCACTGAGCGCTCGACGAACGCCGTCGAGCGAAGCGCAGAGGCAGCGGCAGAGAGCTCGCGGTCGGCCAGATCGAGTCGGCGGGCCGCGTGGCTGTCGGCGATCGGAACGGCGTTCGCAGCGATAGCTGCCATCGTGACCATCTGGTTGTCGCACTGCCGGCCCGATGCATGAGCTCCATGAGGGGCAACTGGTCGCCCGACTGCCCCACCTATTCACGGGCGCAATTCGGACAACGGTCGCGTCACGCTCAGTTCATCCACACCGGGCTGGAGATCGCTTCTTCGCCGTCTTCCTGGACGACGCGAACGTAGTAGTAGACGTTCTCATACTCCTTGCTGCGGTCGAGGTACTCGAACGTCTCTCGGCGCGTCTCGCAGGGCTTGGTGAAGATCACCTTGCTGTTCTTCTTGATTTCGATCTGCTTGATGGGGGCGGTGCCCACGGCCGTTACTTTGATTCGCGGGGGGGTGTTGCTCTTGAACTCGGTGCCCATGGGGTGACCGTCCACGTCCATATGGAGAATGATGCGCTCGCCGCTGGTGGCGTAGACGCGGCGGTTGTAGAGGCCGGCGAAGACGCTGTCGCGTGTGCGCTGGCCCGCGAAGACCGCGACGAGCGACGTGCTGATTTCCGGGCCGATGCCCTTGGCCTTGTGGCGGCGGAAGCCGAAGCCGGTTCGCGACGCGTGGTTGTCGGTCGAGGCCATGATTCCGATCCGGTAGCCGGCGGTCAGGAACGGCGTCATCCAGTCCTCGCTGCGGCGGTGGTCGGAGAAGACCTCGATCATTCGCTGGATGCGCGGGTTGTGCCAGTCCGGGTTGCCCTGGCGCCCGCCGTAGTGCGGGATGGTCAGCACGTTCTCGTCGGTGCAGTAGTCGTTGAGCACCTTGAACAGCGTCTCGACGTGGTTCACCTGCGGTTTCGGGCCGTGGTACATGCGCAGGTTGTTGTACGTGTAGTACGACTTCGAGCGGAAGATGGGCGGGTCGCCGTCGCGGTAGTAGACGTTGTGATCGCCGCCGACGTTGGATTGCCCCGACCACTCGAACGCGTGGATCGTGACGTACCGGCCGGGCTCGTAGTACTCGTTGGTGATGCGTTTGTTCAGTTCCCATCCCGCGTCGGGGACCGTGAACGCGTGATCGGATACCGCGGCGAAGTCGAGGGCGGCCACGCGCTTGCCGAAGTCGTAGGCCTCGGCCACCGTGCCGCGTCCGTCGGAGCCCTTCGTGTGCACGTGGATGTCGCCCCAAAGAACCTGCTCTTCGGGCGCGGCTGCGTGGCACTGCCCGGGGTTGCTGTCGGCCCGGATGTCAGCGTCGCGGTCGTGGGCGGAGACGCGGACGATGTCGCCCTTGGTCCAGGTGACGTTCTCGAAGCGGTGGGCCGAGCGATCCTCGGGTCTGAACGTGTACTGCTTGGGCAACCCCTGGGGTAGGTTGTCCCCGTTGAACGCGACCGTGCCCTCGTAGCCGCCGGCCGGGTTGCCGAAGCGGTCCATGGCCCACACCGCCACCCACGCCGGCTGGTTCAGCGTGATCGTCGACGGGACGATCACGTTCAGGTGCTTGGCCGGCTCGGCCGCGATCTCGACGGTCGGGTGCTCCGGCAGCGGGAGGTAGTCGTCGTTGCCGACCGCATCGACGTACAGCTTGAACACGAAGGCCTTCTCGGAGGTGGTCTGCACGCGGCACCCCGCGCCGCCGCCACGCCGGTCGCCGACCGCGATGCGGATCTCGTCGCCCGGTTTCAGGGCCTTGTCGCGAAGAATGAACTCGTTGATGTACTGCCAGGGGTGGTACTGTCGGAAGAACCGCGTGCGCACGCCCTTGGCCCCGGCGGGCCGGATCTCGATGGTCGCCCCGTCTGGCGTCGACGCCGTCACGAAGTTCTCGCCCCTCGGCTTGTCGGTTTGCAGCCGGTAGACCCCCCAGTTGCTGCCCATCCCGTGGGCGAACGCGAGCCGAATGCCGCCGCCCGGCTTCATGCCCGCCTTGCCGACGGTGAAAACCAGTGTCCACGACCCGAACGTGTCGACCACAATCCGCTGCGGTCCCTCGAGCCGGGCCGTTCCGGGGTCCAACCGCCGAGCCACACCGACGGCCTCTGCTTCCGTCTTGTACTTGGCCAGCGATTCATACGGCGGCGGTGCATCCGCCGGCCGACGAGCGCCTTGAATCCACTTGCTGCCCGCGAAGAGCAGTGCCAATACGCCGAGCAGCACAGCCACGAACGGATCGAATCGGTGTCGCATGGTGAGTCGCTCCAAGAAAGCGAAGGACCGAAACCGCAGCGATTGTAGTGGGTGGACCGTTCGGGAACCAAGGCAATCCGAGCCACGCCCGTCAGGAAGCGGGGGCTGCCGGTGCTGCCGGTAGCCAGCCCGTCCTTGCGGTCGGGCCTCGGTTGCGTGTGGAGGACGTCGACGTGGCGCGCTACTGCGTGGCGGCGCCTTGGTGTCTTGCCCGGAGGGCAGCGATCGTTCCGTCGGCGCAAAGGCGATCGAAGGCGTCCACGACGGCCGGGTCGAAGTGTTGGTCGCGGCCGTGGCGGATCTCCTCGACCGCGCGGGCTTGCGGCCAGGCTTCCTTGTACGGCCGGGCGCTGGTCAGGGCGTCGAAGACGTCGGAGACGGCCACGATCCGTGCGGGCATCGGAATCGCGTCGCGCGTGATGCCGTCGGGGTAGCCGGTGCCGTCCCAGCGCTCGTGGTGATGGCGGGCGATGAGTCGAGCGGTCCGGAAGAACGGCCGGTCGGCCAGGATATGCTCGCCGGCCAGCGGATGCCGGCGCATCACGGTCCATTCCGAGTCGCTGAGCCGACCGGGCTTCTTGAGCACCTCATCGGGAACGGTCATCTTCCCCACATCGTGAAGGATGGCCGAGTAGCCGATTTCCTCCGCCTCATGGGCCGCGAAGCCGAGCGCCTGGGCCATGGCCTGCGAGTAGTCCTGGATGCGCCGCACGTGATCGCCCGTGTCCTGGTCCTTGGCCTCGCTCGCGACGGCCAGCATGTAGATCGCGTCGAAGTTGGCCTCGCGCAGCTCCGCCGTTCGCTGACGGAC
This sequence comes from uncultured Planctomycetales bacterium, assembly GCA_964391465.1. Lineage (GTDB taxonomy): Bacteria > Planctomycetota > Phycisphaerae > UBA1845 > CAYMME01 > CAYMME01. Next base: position 13,195 of record CAYMME010000048.1, on the reverse strand, counting down.
GCGATCTTCGAGCTGCTGCGAGTACCGCTTGAGCTCGATCGCTTGTGCGATAACGGTGTCCGAGAGCTTGCTGACTTCCGCCAGCCGTTCCGCCTCGAGCATCGCGTCTCGCGTCTGGGCGGAAACCTCGCTTAGCGAAGCGAGGCGCAGCTCGTCACCGGGCAGTGACCCCGGCAACCGGGCTACGGTGAGCGTAACCTGACCGTACGCGCCGTCTTCGTTGTCCGGCCGAACGCAGCAATGCGCCGTGCCGTTTCCGTCGATCAGGAGTTGTGCGACGGCTTGCCGATCCTGGTGCGGCACCCAGTCCAGCAGCTTCTTGCCGGCGAGGTCGCTCGCGTCCTGCCCGAGGACGGCCCCGGCGGCCGGGTTTGCCGCTCGAATCACGCCCTGCGATGAGAGCAGGAGAACACCCGTCGGCAGGGCTTGCAGGAAGCCGTCAAACACACCCAGTGTGTCGGACGCGACCGAAGATGACGGGGGTGTCGTTTCGTCCATGCCGACCCCGATGCTTGTGCACACGACCGGCGGAGGGAGATGCGTGCCGGATTCGGCGTTGTTTGTTGTCCGCCAGCCTGCCCACCTCGCATGATACGCGATCCGGCATGCCACTCGCAACGTACAGACTGTGGGTGGGCGCACGACTGCGGTTACGCTGGATGAGAGACGGATCTCTTGGCATCCGCGTCAGTCCCCCACCCTTGTCCCGCCTTCGGCAGGCCCAAGGATGGGGCACCCAGCGCGCAACTTGGGCTAGGAACGACGCGATAGGGGCTGCGGGGCCATGTTGCGACGGTGGCACACGGCAGTGACGGCGTCACGGCCGCAGGGGACGGCTTCGGCGTTGCCCGGCTTGAAAAGGAGCGTCGCGGCGGGGATAGTCGACGTCCGGCTCACGTGAGGCCGATACGTCAGGGCTCACACACGACAGGCGAGGAGACAACATGACCGGCTCTGTTTCACACAGGTGTTCTTCGTACGCGTCTCGCGTGGCACGCTCGGCGGCTTGTCTGGCGGTTATCGGGCTGCTTGCCGGGTCCGCGCGGGCGGAGACGAAACCGGCCGCGGCCAGCCAGCCCGGCCCGATTGATCCGCCTCAGGGGGTGTTCTCCGACGACTGGTACGCTGTTCGCCTGATGGGCGAGCGGGCCGGTCACATGCACTCGGTCATGAAACGCAAGGGCGACGTCATCAGCGCCCAGGTCGACACGGTCCTCAAGATCAGCCGCGGGGGGATGGCCATCTCGATCAGCATGAAGCAGTCCTCCGACGAGAAGCTCACGGGTGAGCCGATCCGGTTCGACCACGAGATGAGTCTCGCCTTCGCCACGATGCGCTACCGGGGCGCGATCAAGGACGGCAAGCTGACGCTCGTCTCCGAGCAGTTCGGCACACCCATCACGCGGACCTACGGTTTCGATCCGCGCAGCAAGTTTGCGTGGGGTGCGTACCTCGAGGAACTCCAGCACGGTCTGGCCGAAGGCACCACCTACACGACGTACCTGTACGATCCTACGCTCCGGCCCGACGCGCCGATGCCTGTGGAGGTACGCGTCGGGGGCAAGGAGATGATCGACCTGTTCGGCCGCAAGACCGAGGCAGTTCGCATCGTGCAGGATATGAAGCTGCCGGTCGGCGGCATGCTCGGCGGACTCCCGGGGTTGCCGGGGGGCGGCGAGAAGACTACGTCTGAGGCGCCTGCCGCACCGGGGCTCACGGTGACGACGGATGTCTGGGTCGACGCCGAAGGCGTTCCGCTGCTGCTCCGCACCGAGATGATGAACCTGCCGCTCGAGATGATCAAGTGCCCCAAGGCTTACGCTGTCGAGGACGTGGAGCCGCCCGAACTGTTCGTCGGTTCGCTCATTGCGGTGGACAAGCCGATCGACCGCGACGGGGCGCGAAAGGTGACGTATCGCCTGTCGATGTCCAAAGGAGAAGGACAACTGCCCACGCTTCCGAGCACTGGTATGCAGAAGGTGCTCGATCAGGACGCGGACGGAGTGACGTTGGTGGTTACCCGGCAGGATCACAAGGCCCTGGCCTCAGCCAAGCCCGAGAAGCCGCCGAAGGAGCTCGCTCCGCTGCTCGAGCCGAGCCTGTTCCTGAACTTCAAGGACGACGAGGTTCGTCGCATGGCCAAGGCTGCGGCGGGCGGCGAGACGCGCCCGTACAAGCTCGCCGACAAGCTTCGCGTCTACGTGACCGAGAACATCGTCGAGAAGAACCTGAACATCGGCTTCGCCACCGCGAGCGAGGTGGCCCGCAGCCGCGAGGGTGACTGCACCGAACATGCCGTCCTGCTCGCGGCCCTGGCCCGGGCCAACGGCCTGCCCGCGCGCACCGTATCGGGCATTATCTTCGTCGAGTCATTCGTCGGTCGGCGGAACGTCTTCGGGTACCACCTGTGGACACAAGTCTACATCGGCGGCCAGTGGGTCGACCTCGATGCGGCCCAGCACCAGACCGACTGCGACCCCACGCACATCGCCCTCAACATCATGCCCCTGAACGACGAGGGATTGGCCGACACGGCACTGTCGCTGCTGAACGTGATTGGCCGATTGAAGATAGATGTCCGGAAGGTTGAGTAGGAGGCGCCGTCGGTGCCGGCGGCACGCCCGTTCCGCACGGCGGCCTTTCGCGTTCGGGCACATGTGGGTATGATGATTGAGCCAAATTGCGTCAATCGTGTCGGCGGCCGGGCACGGGGCGCGACGAGTGAAGGTTCGAGGACTCGGGTCGCAATCAGGAGCACACGCAATGTCACGTTTCAGTGCCACGGTCGGTCGTCCGGTTGAAGGGGCCGTCGCTCATGCGGCGCCCGCCGCGCGGCTGGCCTTCCTGCGGAAGGTGTACGGTCTGTTTCTGGTGGGGCTCGGCGTCGCCGGGGTCGGCGGCTACGTCGGCACGCGGCCGCAGGTCGTCGAGACCCTTATGTCAAACGGGCTGCTGCTGATCATCGGATACCTCGCAGCCTTCTTCGTGTGCCAGTGGTTGCGGAAGGAGTTCCCGCTCAACATTGCGCTGTTCGGTCTCTTTACATTCATCTCCGGATTGGTCTTGGCCCCGCTTCTGGCCGTGTACGCGCTCGGGGGTCCGGAGGGAGTGGCGGTGCTCGGCCAGGCCTTGGGCATCACTGGCTGTATCTTCTGCGGGCTGACCGTGTACACGCTCACCAGTCGGTCCGATTTCTCGTACCTTCGCGGGGCGCTGATCATCGGCCTCTTCGCTTTCTTCGGGCTCATGATTGTGCAATGGTTCGTCCCCTTCTCGTCCAACATGGAGTTGCTGTTCGCGGTCGGCGGCGTGATTCTGTTCTCCGGATTTATCCTGTACCACACAAGCAGCATCCTGCATCACTACCGGACCGATGAGTACGTGGCCGGTGCCCTCGCTTTGTATATCGATTTCATTCTGCTGTTCCGCTACGTCCTCATGTTGCTCGGCCGGCGGGATTGAGGGCAGCGGCCGCGCCAACCGAGCGGGGTATAGCATGAGCCTGTGGGATCGCCTCTTCGCAAAGTCCGACCCGACCCGGGAGTGGACCGCGCAGCCGGGGCTGAAGGTGCTGCTCGATTTGGACAAGCACACCTTGTGCGGGATTCGTCTCGGGGACCCTGTCGACAGGGTCTCCCGGCTGGGCACACCGGACAACCTTCGCCCGACCAAGTACGAGGACTACGCATACGATACCCTCGGCTTCGACATCGGCGCACGGGAGGGAATGGTCACGGGCTTCACGCTCCTCTTCGATCCCGAGGCGGCGGGCTTCGAGGAAGACGTCAGACCGTTCGGTGGCGGCGTTCGCTGGCGCGGCGAGTCGTGCAAGCTGAGCAGCGACACCCGCGCGGCGCAGTTCATCGAACGGTTCGGCGAGCCCTACTGGACCGACCGGGATGACGACGAGATCCTTCTGTTCTACGAGTTCGGTGAGGTCGAGTGGCAGGTCGAATTCGGTGCGGACGAGAGGCTCGTCATGATGATCATCGTGACGCCGCCGCTGATGGCCGATGCGGAGCAACGAGAGAACTACGGCGTCGACAAGCCTTGGCCGCCGCCGGCCCCCAGCTAGTGTCGGCTTCCGCGTTTCGTCGGACAAGAGGATCTTGGGCCGACCTCATGCGCGACAGGTTGAGCAGACCTCCGTTTCTGCTGTGACTCGCGGTGCTGGCAACGTTTGCCGCGGCTGCGGAGCCTTCCGGCTCGGTACGGGCCGAAGCACGTCTTCGTATTCTCTTCTGGCAGCCGGCTGATGTCTGCGACGCGCAGAACGTCGGGTTCGAGGCTCATCCGTTTCCAGCGGAGCGGCGCACGGTGCTGCTGGCGACCGAGAAAACGCGGGGGTCGCTCTGGCACATGCCAACCGATGTGGCTGTGGCTGAGGACGGGCTGCGCATCTACTACCAGCGCGTCGAGAAGAGCCTGCCCGACTACGCTGATCAGCGGACTTGGTGCATGGGTGTGCTGAAGGGCGACGCCTTCGTGCGGCCGGATCTCGGGTTGCATCCGCACTCCTGGGGCGGCCCGGCGAATGTCGTGCTGCGGCGCTCGCCGCACAAGCCCACGTGGGGCGGGTCCAACTGACGTCCGCGCGGTTGCACTCGTTATCAAGCACATCGAACAAGTCCGAGAAGCCTTGCGGTGGGGCGCCGTGACGTGCCCCGGTGGCGCCGCCTTGCCTTGGTGGTGGAGTGCGCCGCCTGCGGTTGGCACGGCTTCCGGTCTCGGGTCTAAACCGGGCTCGCCACGGAATCGATAACTCATGAGAGGCCGCAGATCGGTTGCGCTCGGGCCGAGCCCAACCGGGGGCGCGGTCTCGCTCGCGGAGGGAATTTGGAATGAGCGCCCACGCCCGTGGCTGTGGACGGTGGGGACTCTGCCAGCGTCTGATTCTGGCGCAGGTAGCGATTTTGCTGTGTCTCGGTGCCGTCGAGATCTCCTTTCGGTTGGTCCGCTACGACTTCGATGGGAAGGAGCGCGCCCTGGCGCGGCTGCCAATCTTCTACCGACAGCCCACGACGCCTGTGGGTGAGGTCTTCTATCGGCGGCCCGGACCTGCCCGATGGGAGGGGCGGCCCCTCACGGCCTTCCTCGAACAGGCAGGCGCGGTGGACCAGGCGCGTCGAGACGAGCCCACGGTTTGCATCACCTACGATGAGCAAGGGTTTCGAAACCCCGAAGGCATGGACGATTGGGAGGTCGTCGTGGTTGGCGATTCGTTCACCGAGCTCGGACACCTTGCGTATGACGATCTGTTCACGACGGAGCTTGGCCTGCGACTCGGCGTGCGGGTCAAGAATCTGGGGGTCAGCGACACGGGGCCGCTCACGCACGTCTGTTATCTCGATCACTACGGTCGAGGGTCGGCAACGAAGCACGCCGTGCTTGTGTTCTTCGGCGGGAATGATCTCCTGGACTTGCTGAACGAGGAGCGGAGGCGCCTCAACGCTACCTTCGGCCGCCTGCCCCCGCCCCGCGGTGTCGAGCACATGCCCAAGCAGCACTCGTTCGTTCGCGGACTCATTCGATTGGCCTTGCAGCCTGAGATTCGTGTCGACGCTCACATCGCCGACTTCCACAGCCGCGAGGGTAACGTCCCGGTGACGGTCCAGATCGCGCCGCCGCCCGCCGGTGCGCTGTCTGCCGGTTGCCGCGCGACGCTGGCCCGAGCGCTCGCTGACTGGGCCGACACGGCGAGACGACTCGGTTTGCAGCCGTGGTTGGCCTACATGCCATGCAAGCTGCGAGTGCTGTACGGCCATCTCACGTTTGTCGACACGGCGGACCAGCGGCTCTGCGAGTGGGCGCCCACCGACCTGCCCGTCTTCGTCGAGGAACTGTGTGCACAAGCCGGAGTTCAGTACGTGAATCTGACGCCGGACCTGGTTGCCGAGACCGAGCGAGGCGTCCTCACTTACAATGCCGTGTGGGATACGCATCTGAACCGGGCAGGCTCGCACTGCGTCGCCGGCACGCTCGCCGCTGCGCTGGCTCCGGCAATTCGCGAAGACTGTAGTGAAGAGATCGCTTCCTCCGGTCCGGGTGCGGTCGACGCGCACACCCGTGTGACCGCGGCACACTGAACTCAGTCGGCGCGGACGTAGATCGGATTGCTGATCACCCACGGCCAGCGCTCGTCCGCGAGCGTCTGGTAGGCTTCCATCCGGTACACGCCCGGCTGAATGTCCTTCAGCACAAACTGGTTGCTGTGAATCGCGTGGATCGGGCGACCGTTTCGGATGACGCGGATGTCCGCATCGAGCGGCAGGGTACAACGGAGGGTCAGTCCCTTCTTCCAGGTCACGCGATCGCCGACCGTGCCGATCGGCCGGCCTGCCTGCTCGACCCAGAATCCGACCTTCGGCAGGGGGGCGATGATCTCGAAGCCCAGGCAGATCCGCCCGGTGCGAAGTGCGTGACGGATCGTCTTCCCATTGACCTCGGAGACTTGCAGGAACGTCCCCACGTGCCGCATGCTGATCTCGTAGGGATCGAACTGCACGCTTGCGAGCACCTTCCGTGCCTCGACCGGCCCCTTCTGCCCGAAGCCCGCCCGGAGGACGCCCGCGGCCAGTCCTTTCCCCGTCCAGACCGTATCGCCAGTTACGTCCACGGCCTCGACGCTTCCATCGGGCAGGGCAACGAGCTTGATCCCCTGGTTTTGGTGCGAGTCATTGGCGGCCAGCCCGGCGAATGGCGCTTCGGTCGTGAGTTGGTCGAACCGGGCAAGGAACTCCGTTGGAGGATCAAGCAGGGCACAGAAGGCGGCCTCCGGATGTCGAATGGCCGCGGGAAGGTTCAGCACGAGGGCGACGAGCAGTTGCCCCATCGGCTCGTCCATCGCGTCGCTGTGCGTGTTGTAGATCTCGATGCCGGCGTACCTCGCCCGGTCGAAGCTCTCCACGCCTTCGGGATGTGACACGAAACGCACGTCCGCCGTGCCGGCCTGACCCGGCCAGTAGATCTCGTTGTTGCTCTCGCTGCCCGCGAGGAAGAACACGCCGTCCTGCGGGCCTTTGACGTTGGCCGCGATGACATCCGTGGTCTTGCTCGGGTGTTCGGTGAGCCCGACGATCTTGGTGCCGGTGGCCTTGGCTGCTGCGACGATCTCCGTGATCGTTCCTTCACTGTCATGCGAGAGGCGGCTGTGAGCGTGGAACACGCCGCGCACGAACGGATAGGGAACTTCGATGTCCCGTAACTTGGCGGCCAAGGCCGCTCGATCCTGATCGAACCGCTCGAGCTGCCGGAGCGACAGCCGTTCAAGTGCGGTCTTCCGCGCCGGCCGAGTCGTCGGCTGCCCGTCCGAAAAGGCAGTCGAACACACCGCGAGACCGACCACAACAGAGATCAATGTGACGCGTGTTGTTTTCATGGGGTCCTCATAATCGCTCACCCGCCCGGTCAGAATCAGATTCGCTTCCGATAATACACGCTCCGACACGCCTCGTGGAAGGATCGGGCGGCTCTGCCCATCGGGACTCGCGCAGCCGCACTGACACTCACGACAACCGCGCCTATGCTTGAGTGAGAGCGAAGGGGAGGAGCGCAAAGCCATGTCACCGCGCGAGCAACGCCAAGTCGAGCCGGTCACTCCGGACACCGGGGTCGGAGAACCGATGACGTTGATCGAACGCCGAGAGGTGTTCAAGCGGATGGTTCGCGACGAGCTCGTGGCAGGGACGCTCACCTACAGCCGGCGCGAACGGCTGCTGCGCTACGCCGAACAGATCGGTATCAATGCAACGCATGCCAATCTGTTGATCTATGATGCCCGGCGAGAAGCGGATGTCGAGCCGCTGGCCGCGCCCCGTTCGTTGACGGCGCGCCTCGGACGCGCAGGTCCGCTCACTCTGTGGCAATGGCTCCAACTTGCGGTGGCCATCGCCGCTGCCGTCGCGGTGCATCTCATTCTTCGTCACTTCCTACGTTGAGTCGGGGTGCAGGCTGCCTCAGACTGCGAGTCACTCGCCTGCGTCGCCGTGGCTGCCAATGGTGTTGCGGGTCGAGGCGTCGCGATCGCGGCTTTTCTGCTCGGCGGCGCGTGTCTGGGCGCGCACGAGCTTGAGCGCATCGCGCAGCTTGGTGAGCTCGGCGGTCAGGGCATCCGCGTCTGCTTGGGCCTTCTGCGTCTCCGCTCGGCGCGCCTCGCGCAGTGTGTCCAATTCGGCCGTCAGCTTCTCGACGTCGGCCTTTTCTCTCGTGCGGATCGCACGGTTCTCAGTGCGGAGCTGGGCCAGGTTCATTGCCAGATCCGTGACCTTGGCGTTGAGGGCATCGCGCTTGCCGCCGAGCTCTCGGTTGGCCTTCGTTGCCGCCGCAAGCTGCTGCCGCGTTTCCGCCAGCTCCGCCGCGGTGGCTCGGGACTCCTCCTGTAGTTCTTGGTGGTGCTTGCGCTGCGTACTCAGTTGCGCGTTGATCGCGGCAGCCTCCTTCCGCTCGGCATCAGCGTGGCGCACCGCGGCCGTCTCACGATCGCGCGCCGTCGCCAATTCCGCGGCGAGCACCTTCGACTCATCCCGAGCGGCAGTCAGTTGGGCCGCGAGCTTGCTGGATTCGGTCCGGGCTCCCCTGAGCTCGCCGGCCCGCTTGTCTGCTTCGTTCCGGGCAATCGTCAGCTCCCCGGCCAGCTTGTTCGACTCGGATCGCGTTCGCGTCAGTTCCGCGGCCAACTCGCCCGACTCGGCCCGGGCCGTCCGGAGTTGATTGGTCAAGCCGTCCGATTCGGTTCGGGCGGCATCGAGCTTCGTGCGGAGTGTCTGCGACTCCTGCCGCGCTGCCACCAGCGAGGCGGCGAGCGTCTCTGCACGTTTCGTTGTCTGGTCGCGCTGGGCAGTGACGGTTTGCAGATCGGATTGGGTGGTGTTCAGCGTGGTCGCCAACCGAGTCGATTCCGTCTCGACCGCGCGCAGGCGACCGGCGAGCATGGTCGATTCGGCCTCCGCATCTGCGAGAGATGATTCGAGAGAAGCGGTTCGCGCTTCGACAGATTTGAGCGCGTTGGAGAGCTTGAGCGAGTCGTCTTCGGTGACTTCCAGCGCCGCGGTGAGCGCCGATGATTCGGTCCGCGCCGACTCGAGTTGCGCAGTGCGATCGATGTATCGCGACTGCGTTGCCTTGATCGCGGCGGTCAACTCTTCGACCCTGGTTTCGAGTGCGACCGATTGCCCGCGCGAAACGGCGAGCAGGTCGGATAAGTCGGCGTTGTCCGTCTCGAGCCGGGCGACCTGGTGGTGATGGCAACCGGCAAGCGTGGTGGCGAACGCGACTGTCAGTACTGATAGCATGTATTTGACTGGCATGTTCCGACCTCATCTGCCAAGGCGCCGTCCGTGCGGTGCACCGTGCCGGCATCGGCGGCATCTGCTTCCCACGAATTGGGTGTGTGTAGCTCATGCTAACACGGATTTCTTCGCAGGACAAATGATGTGTTTTGCATCAGGACCGATAACTGACGGGCAAGTGTGCCGTGAACTCGGCGTGCAATTGCACGGGAACGGAGACTTGAGAAGGTGGCCGATCGTCCGATAAGATCGCTCGCGCGCGTTCGACTCGAGATGCTGATTTGTGCACGGATCGCACGTTCGTGAGGTGAGCATGGCACGAGTGGTGAGTGAGATCGTCGATGTCTACGTGTTTCGCAAGCGCATCGTTGAAGTAGAGTACCTGCTTCTGCACCGCGCTCCGGAAGAGGTGCTGGCGGGGACGTGGCAGGCCGTACACGGCAGAATCGAAGCGGGGGAGCGTGCGTACGAAACCGCACTGCGTGAATTGCGGGAGGAGACCCGACTCACGCCGCGATCGTTCTTTCAGATCGATGTGGTGAACACGTTCTACCTGGTGAAAGACGACACGGTGCACCATTGCCCATGCTTCGCGGTCGAGGTGGATGAGGATGCGGAGCCGGTTCTCAACGGGGAGCACGATGCGTATCGATGGGTGAGCCTCGAGGCGGCGATCGCGCAATTCCCCTGGCCCGGCCAGAGGCGGGCGATCCGCGAGATCGACCGAGAGATCGTGCAGGGCGGTCCGGCGCTGGAGTTCCTCCGCATTTCGCTGGCGTAGCAAATGGCCTCCGTCACCTCCGTCCCCGCGTGCCTCTGGAGACGCGGGGGGACCGGTCTCACGTGTGAAGGCCCGCCTCCCAAGCCACCGCGCGAGGGTGGTGCAACATGCTTGCAGGCGGTGGGGGCTTCTGCTACCGTTCCGCGTCTTGACACGCTATCCGCGTGACCGCCCGCCGGTGCGGGCGCAGACGGAAATCCAGACATCACGGGATCAGCATGCTCGCACAATCCCAAGGGCTGGCCGGCATCGATTACACCATCGTGCTGCTCTACATGGGCGGCGTGCTGTTCATCGGCACGTACCTGGGGAAGTACGTCAAGTCCGGGGCCGACCTGTTCATCGCGGGGAAATCCCTGCCGTTCTGGGCCATCGGCATGTCGATCGTTGTTTCCGATATTGGGGCGACGGATTTCGTGGCCACGGCCGGCGGCGGTTACAGGTATGGTCTGACGCAGGCAAACTACGATTGGCTCGGGTCCATGCCCGCCATGGTCCTCGCGGCATTCATCTTCATTCCCTACTACTGGCGGGCGGGTTGTTACACGATCCCGGAGTTCCTGGGCCGGCGGTACAACTCGGCCGTGCAGGTGATCGAGGCGGCCCTGTGGCTCGCGTTCCTCGCGACGATGCTGTCGGTGATGCTCTGGATCACGGCGGTGCTGATGAGGAAGGTTCTCGATTGGGAGGAATCAAAGGCCATCTGGATCACGGCCGTAGTCGTGGGGATCTACACGGTCTCCGGCGGGTTGACGGCGGTGGTGATGACGGACGTCATGCAAATGGTCGTCATGTTCATTGGCGGGGCTGCGCTCGTTGTCTTGAGCCTGATCAATGCCGACGGTTGGAGCGGCGTCCAGGAGACGGTGCTCGCTTACGGAGACGCCTACAAGGATCATTTTCATCTGATCCTCCCGCACGACACCGCCACGCCGTTCCCGTGGACGGGCATCGTGCTGGGCCTGGGGATCGTGCTCTCGACGGGGTATTTCGTCGGCAATCAGGCGATCGTGCAACGGGCGCTCGGCGCTCGCAGCGAGTGGGACGCGAAGGCGGCCATGCTGTTCGCCGCGTTCCTGAAGCTGTTCATTCCCTTACTCGTAGTACTTCCCGGATTGTCCGCGTTGGCCCTGAACCCCGGGCTGCAGAACGAGGAAGAGGCCGTACCCTGGATGATTGCCGAAGTGCTCCCTCCGGGATTGAAGGGTCTGATGTTCGCCGCCTTCTTTGCCGCCCTCATGTCGTCCGTGGATTCCTTCCTGAATTCCTGCTCGACCGTGTTCGTGCAGGATATTTACGGAACGATGGCAAAGTATCTCTGGCACCCCCCCACGCCGCGTCAGAGTCTGATCCTCGGTCGGTGCGTCACGATCGTGCTGATCCTCGCCGCGGCGGCGTTCGCACCCGCGATCGAGCAAGTGGAGGGACTCTACAGCTTCATTCAGACGCTGCTGTCATACTTCCAGGGTCCGACCCTTGCCATACTGCTGCTGGGCATTCTCTGGTCGCGCACCAACGGTTGGGGCGCCCTGGCGGGCCTGACCACCGGTGTCGGACTGTCGTTTCTGATGCTCAACCCGCTCCAGGAAAAGCTGTTCATGTGGGAGGATCCGTTCCTTTTCGTCGCCTGGTGGACGTTTCTTGCCGCCATCCTGGTTACCGTGGTCGTCAGCCTGCTTACGCCACCGGAGCCGGCCGAGAAGCTGCGCGGGCTTGTCTATGGGCAGGTCATGCACGATCCCGAGGTCCAGCAGGCGCTCCAGGAAAGGGCGGGTGAGTGATGTTCGGCGTGGACACAACTCATCTCGTGGGAGCGGTGGCGGCAATGCTGCCGGCGGCTGCGTCCCAGCCCGCGGTCCCACAGCACTGGCATCACGTTGTCGACGTGTGGCTGATGGCGATTCCCCTGTCGGTGGCACGATATGTCCCGGTGGCTCTGTTCGTCATCGCCGCGATCTTTGCTCTGACCCAGAAGCGATCATTCGTGTTTCTCGGCGCGCCCACGCAAGCCGCGTGGCGCGACTTGCGGATCTGGACCGTCGTGTTTCTCATCCCATACGTGGTGATCTACCTGTGGCTTGGATAGCGGCACGCAACGAGGTTGTCGTGGAAAAGATGCGATGACGTCTCCAACGGATGAACGTACCGACGCCAACGACGACCGCGAGGTCGGCACCGGGCAGGCGCGCCACGCCCGGCGCGACGGCGAAGCACTTCGGATCATGGGTGGCTTCTTCGCGCTGTTGGCCGTCGCGGTGCTGTATGGCACCGAGTGGGATCACTGGAACGAACCGGCCGGGGCCATCAACATCGCGGCCGGACTGGCCCTCGCGATGGTCGGGGTTGGTATGTACATTGCCGGGCGCGTCATCCGCCGCCGCCGTGCTCACCGCGACCGTTGACGGTTCCGGTGACATTCATAAAACCCTCCATCTCGTCCGACGACGCCGGCCGGCGCATCGAGCGCCGCTGGTGGCATCGCTTCCGGTGCTGGAAGGTGACCCCGGCCGAGCCGGGCGCCCTGCCGCGGCTTGAACTCGTCTGCCTGCCGCACTATCTCGTGACCGTCGAGGTCATCTCCACCGGGAAGAGGCGCGAAGTCGTCACGACCGTCGAGGCGTACGCCGGAACCTTCGGCCTCTTTGACGACCGCCTGCCGTGCGAACTGCGGAGCGACCATGCGTGCTTTCCGCCGCGCATCTCTGAAGCGGAGGCAATCGAGATCGCTCGGAACGAGTTGCAGATGGCGTTGCTGCGCAGCCGGGGTGGGTCGCGCAAGCCGCTGGTGGGGGAAGTGCAAGACGTTGCGATGCTCCAGTATCCGTACTGGGTGTATTACTACGAGCGGCGGAAGGGCCGCCTCGACATCAAAGTCCTCGATGCGGTGACCGGCGGCCCCCCGGGCCCGAAGATCAAGGCATCGTTGTTGGCAGCATTCATCGACACCCGATCCGGGCGGGTCACAGGCCAGGAGCGTGCGGCCCCGAGCCCTGGGCCCTGAACCCGGCGGCATTGCGAAGCGTATTGGTCGTCGCCGCAGCGTATATCGGCCGAGCCTCTTTCATTTCTTCGGAAGGGGGTATCCCCTTGACTCCAGTAGCCACAAGCGGTAGTGTGCAGGGCGTGG
>CAYMME010000047.1:0-25646 GCA_964391465.1 uncultured Planctomycetales bacterium | reverse complement strand
CTTATTGTACTACCTATCCTGTCTATGTCAAGGAATTTTTCAACGGGCTGCTAGGCGGACGTCCCTCGGTCCGCATACTGGCGAGCGTAGTACTCACGGTACTCGCCCGATTTGATGGAACGCCACCATGCCTCGTGCTCGCGATACCATTGCACGGTATCCGCAAGCCCCTCACGGAGTCGACGCGCGGGCTCCCACCCCAGCTCGCGGGCGATCTTGCCCCCGTCCAAGGCATATCGGCGATCGTGCCCCGGCCGGTCCTTGACATACTCGATCATGTCGCGGTCGGCCTCCAGGAGCCCGAGGATGGCCTCGGTGAGCTCGACGTTGGTGATTCCCTCTCCCGAGGTCACGTTGTAGGCCTCGCCGGACCGGCCGGTCTCGAGGACTCGGACCAACGCCGTGCAGTGGTCCTCCACGTGAATCCATTCGCGGAAGTTGAGCCCGTCTCCGTATAGCGGCACCTTGCGGCCGTCCATCAGATTGGTGATGAACAGTGGGATGACCTTCTCGGGAAAGTGGAACGGTCCGTAGTTGTTGCAGCACCGGGTGATCACGATGTCCAGGCCGAAGCTGTGGTGGTACGCCAGGGCCAGCAGATCGGCGGATGCCTTCGTGGCCGAGTACGGATTCCGCGGCGTCAGCGGACTCGACTCATCGGCCCACACGTCCGGCGCCTGCGATCCGTACACCTCGTCGGTGGAGACCTGCAGGAATCGGATGCCGGGGCGTTGCTTGATGGCGTCCAGGAACGTCTGCACTCCGCCGACGTTGGTGGCCACGAACTCATCGGCATTGAACAGGCTGCGGTCCACGTGGGAATGGGCCGCCGCGTTGATCACCGCGTCCACACCGTCATCGAGCAGCCCGGAAACCAGATCTGCGTCGCAGATGTTGCCCCGGACGAACCGGTGCCGCGGATGCTCCTGCACATCCTCCAGGTTCGCGAGATTGCCCGCGTAGGTCAGGAGGTCGAGGCTCGTGACCTCGACGTCCGGCCGGTGCTGAAGAAGCCGGTGCACCAGGTTGGAGCCGATGAAACCGGCTGCTCCCGTCACGAGAATATGCTTGGGCGCGCCCTTGGGCTGGTCAGTCGACAAGGTTGGCGCCCCCCTCGCTGATCAGGGTCCCGGCGCGATGCAGCGATTCGAACGTGCCCGCGTCGGTCCACCATCCCTCGAGAACGTCGTAGGTGAGCGTGCCTTCTTCGAGGTACGCATTGTTCACGTCGGTGATCTCCAACTCCCCGCGGCCGGACGGTTTGAGCGTCTTGATGATGTCGAAGACGTGGCCGTCGTAGAAGTAGATCCCGGTGATTGCCAGATTCGTCGGGGGATCGGCCGGCTTCTCGATGATGCGGACGAGGCGGCCGTCCTGGATGTCGGCAACGCCGAACCGCTGGGCGTCCGGCACTTCCTTCAGCAGGATTTTTGCTCCCTTCGGCTGCGCGGCGAATGCGTTCGCGGCGGCGCAGATGTTCTTGTGAATCACATTGTCCCCGAGAATCACGCAGATCTTGTCCCCCTCGGCAAAGTCCTCCGCCAACCGAAGGGCATCGGCGATCCCGCCCTCACCCTCCTGGTAGGTGTAGGCGAGCTGACGAATCCCCAGCTCGCGCCCGTTGCCGAGCAATTGCAGAAAGTCCCCGGCATGCTGTCCGCCCGTCACCAGCATGATCTCGTCGATCCCCGCGTTGAGCATCGCGTAGATCGGGTAGTAGATCATGGGCTTGTCATAGACGGGCAGCAGATGCTTGTTCGTCACCTTGGTGATCGGCAGAAGACGCGAGCCGAGCCCGCCCGCCAGAATCACGCCACGGATCTTATCCATCTTTGCGCTCCCAGTCGTAGGCGACGGAAGGGTCGTCCGGCGCCACCCGGTGCTCGTCGGGGTCGTCGTAGTTGTAGACGCGCGTCGGGATGTTGATCATCAGCGACTCCTGCTCGCCGACGCACTTGTAGCCGTGGTAGATGAGCGGCGGCACCTTGATGAGGATGCGATTGTGGTCGCCGGCGAAGAACTCGTTGACCATCTTGTAGGTGGGCGACGATTCCCGCGCGTCGTACAGCACGACCTTGACCATCCCGCGCAGGGCGGCGAAGTGGTCCGTCTGATGGTGGTGGTAGTGCCAGGCCTTGACCACGCCGGGGTACGCCGTGGTCAGGTAGACCTGCCCGAACGCCTCGAAGAGGTCGTCGTCGTTGCGCAGGATTTCCATCAGGCGACCGCGCTCATCACAATGCACGGTGAGCGGCTTGACACGGACGCCGTCAATCAATGAACGAGTCTGCTGGCTCAAGGGATATCCGTCCTGTTTTGAGGCCAAAATACCGGCACGGGGACCGACCAACGAGCGGTGGTGATCCGGCTTCCCAGGCAGCTATCGTAGCCTGTCGCGGTTCCGAACGGCAAGGTGTTCGCTGATCCGGCCGCATCCGATAGGCTCGGGGAGCGGACGGGCGTCGCGTTGACGCCTGACGGCCATTCCGGTAGCTATCTGGGCCGGGGGGGCAGCCGAGCAGGCCCGGACAGATAGCCAATTACAGCGAAGCAGGAAACCGACGTGCCGAGAATCGGCCTGGACGGCGACACCCTGGGGCGGAAGCGGACCGGAGACGAGAGCTACCTGGCGAGCTTGATGCGCGGCCTGGGTCGCGTGGACACAGACAATCAGTACACCGTATATGTACGCGACGCCGAAGCCGTCCGGGCGAGCTTCGACGGGCTGACCCGTTTCCGCTTTCGGACCGTCGTGCCTCGGTCCATCTGGCTTCGGCACCCGTTCGGCTTTCCCCTCGCCCTCCGGCGAGACCCCGTCGACCTGCTGCACGTGCAGTACTTCGTCCCGCCGCTGCCGCCCTGCCCGGTGGTGCTCACGGTGCATGACATCTCGTTCGCCGTCCGGCCGGAGTTCTTCACCCGCCGCGACCGCGTCCTGCTCAAGGCCCTCGTGCCGCCCTCACTCCGCCGGGCCGACCGCATCATCACCGACGCTGAGTACACCAAGGACGAAATCGTTCGGGTCTTTGCCCTCGACCCTTCGCGTATCGATGTCATCCCCCTGGCCGCCGACCCGCGCTATCGTCCGCTGGACCGCGATCAGTGCCGTCGGACCATCGAGGAGCGGCACGGGTTCTCCGACGGGTTCATCCTGTACGTTGGAACGCTGCAGCCCCGCAAGAACGTAAACATGCTGATCCACGCGTACGGCCGGCTGCGCCGGCGCGGAAAGCTGCCGCACAAGCTCGTGCTCGTCGGCAAACCGAAGTACAAGTACGGCCCCGTGTTCGACGCCATCCGCGACACCGGTGTCGGGGACGACATCATCTTCACGGGTTTCGTGCCGGATGATGACCTGCCCGTCTACTACAATGCGGCCGCGGTGTTCGCCTTCCCCTCGCTGTACGAGGGTTTCGGGCTGCCGGTCGTGGAGGCGATGGCCTGCGGCACGCCGGTGGTTACGCTCAACGCCTCCTGCCTGCCGGAGGTGGCCGGTGGTGCGGCTCGGCTCGTCGAGCCCACCGACACGGACGGGCTGTGCGACGCGCTGGCGGCGGTGCTCGAGGATTCGGCCGTCGCGGACCGGATGCGCGAGGAGGGGCTTCGCCGGGCCGATTCGTATTCGTGGGATCGAACTGCCCGAGAGACCCTGGCGGTGTACACCCGTGTCCTGCAGGAAAGGTAGCGTTCACACGTGACGGCAAGCATACCGACAGAAGCGCCCGGCCCCGAAAGCGAGCAAAAGACCGCGCCGGTCGATGTGGCCATCGCGGTCGTGAGCCACAACCATTCCTGGTACCTCGAGCCTCTTCTGGTGTCGCTGTTCGGGACGACGCATAGTGCCTCCTTCGAGCTGACCATCGTGGACAACGTCGGGGAGCCGGAGATCCGGACACTCGTCGAAGAACGGTTTCCGCAGGTGAAGCTGATCGTGAACGAGCAGCGGAAGGGGTTCTCGGAAAACAACAACATGGTGATCTGCCACACGAACGCCCGGTACCGGTTCCTGCTCAATCCGGATACCGAGGTCCGACCGGGGGCGATCGACGCGCTCGTGGCGTTCATGGACGCGCACCCGGAAGTCGGCGCATGCGGCCCGAAGCTGGTGTACGGTGACGGTCGGCTCCAGTTGTCGTGCCGGCAGTTCCCCACGCTCGGCTCGTTCCTGATTCGCCGCACGCCGCTACGCGTGCTCCTGCGGTCGACCGACCGTGCCCGCCGCTACATGATGGCCGACTGGGATCACGACAGCACCGGCCCCGTCGACTGGCTGTTCGGGGCGGCGATTCTGGCTCGGGGGGAGACGCTCGACACGGTCGGAGGACTCGACGAGAACATGTTCCTCTACAGCGAGGACGTGGATTGGTGCCTGCGGGTTCGTCTCGCCGGCTGGGAGATCTACTACGTGCCCGAGTCCGTCATCGTCCACCACTTCGACGACGAGAAGTACAATCGCTACTTCACGCGGCACCGGCTCATGCACTACAAGTCGATGCTTCAGTTCGTGTGCAAGCACTGGCGATACTGCCTGCGGTGGTAAACGGAGGATAGGAACGATGTCCGCGCTCCCTACCGAAATGCGAAGCCGGCGGATCGGCGGCGGCAAGATCGTGCTGCTGGTGATGCTGGGGATCTGCGTGAACACCACCTGGACGGTGCTCGTGGTACGGTTTCTGGACCGGGTGAGCGCGGCCGCCGAACCGTTGGCAGCGGTGCAGCTCCCACCGAGCCCGACCACGAAACCCGCCGGCTTGCCCCGCTGCGTGACCCCGACCCCCAGGCAATGGAATCAACAGGGCTTCTTCGAGACCTTCGCCACCGCGGAGCAGGTCGTTCCCATGGTCTGCCTGCCCGATCCGGTGGATTGGTGGCATGCCGAGGGCAAGGACCCCGAGAAGTCCAAGCCGTTCAACGATCACCGCTGGCAGAGCTACCTGCTGAACAAGCACGGACTCGACGTATTCATCCAGGTGGATCCCTACAAGACGCGGCGGGGCAAGCTGTCGGGCCTCCCCAAGGCCGTCGCCGCACCGACATTCGCCGACCCGGTTCTGCGCCGCGCCTTCATTGCCGACGTGCTGCAGCGCGCCCGTCTGTATCAACCCCGCTACCTCTGCCTCGCCATGGAAATCAACGCGTACTACGAGGAGAACGCCGACGACTTCGACCACTTCGTATCGCTCTTCAAGGAAGCGCGAAAGCAGGTCAAGGCGATTGCGCCCGATACCGTGGTGTTCGTCTCGTTCCAGTACGAGCAACTGCTCGGCCTCTACGGCGGGCAGGGGCACCTCCCGAAACACGAACCGCACTGGGAGCTGTTCAAGCAGTTCGAGCCCGAGATCGACGCGATCGGGATCTCGAGCTACCCGATGAAGACGTTCTCTCCACCGACCTACCCGGACCCGAAAGACTTCCCGGCCGACTACTACAAGCGAATCGCCAAGCACACGGACAAGCCCATCGTCTTCGCCGAGCTCGGCTGGCCCAGCGATCCCAAGTACGGCGGGTCGCCCGAGAAACAGGCGGCGTTCCTGCAGCGGTTTCCGTCGCTGATCGAGGGCCTCGACGTCCGGCTCGTCAACTACAACTTCCTGTTCGACGCCAGAGGGTTCGGGGCGGTGTTCGAGTCGATGGGGTTCATCGACGCCAAGGGCGTGGTCAAGCCCGCGCTCCAGGTGTGGCGCGGCATGTGAGGTGTGCTGCGCCCCGTCCGTCACGCCGGCCCGGTGCCGCCGGCGTCCTTCCTGATGTACGCGATCACCTCGTCGATCCGGTCCTCGATCGATGCCTGCGGTTCGTATTGCAGGACTCGCCGGGCCCGATCGATGTCGGCGACGCAGTTCTGCAGTTCGCCCGGTTGCGCGGGGGCGCGCTCGACCGTTGCGCCCGGAGCGATGCGTTCGACGAGCAGGTCGGCGATCCGGTTCACCGAGGTGGCCCGCCCGGTTCCGATGTTGCAAACCTGGCCGCCCGCGTCGGCGTCCAGGGCGGCCAGACAACCGGCGACGATGTCGCTGACGTGAACGAAGTCGCGGCACTGCTCGCCGGACCCGAAGACGATCGGCGGTTTGCCCTCCAGCAGTCGTCGCGTGAAGATTGTGATAACTCCCACGTAGGGCGTGAACGTCTGGCGGGTTCCGTAGGTGTTGAAGAAGCGCAGTGCCGTCGGCTCGATGCCCATCTGCGGGCAGAGGTGGAGGCAATACCGCTCCGCCGCCAGCTTCGAGATCCCGTAGCCGCTGATCGGCTCGGTCGCGTAGGTCTCGTCGACCGGACGGACCTCGGCCGAGTCGGCGTACACCGCCATCGACGAAGCGAGGATCAGCTTACGAGGCCGCGTCTTCGCGCAAGCTTCCAGCACCCGCAGCGTGCCCAACAGGTTGGTTTGAGCGTCGTCCACAAAACAGTCGCTGGAATCCCGGATGCTCACGCGCGCGGCAAGATGAAACACCGCGTCAGCCCCGCGCAGCGCCTTCCCCAATACGTCTACGTCGCGAATGTCGGCCTCGACCAGCTCGACGCCCGGCGGCACGTTGGAGCGGCGGCCCATGGATAGGTTGTCGTACGCCACGACCTCCCTGCCGCGGGCCGAGAGGGCTTCGCAAAGGTGCGAGCCGATGAAGCCCGCACCACCGGTAACGAGGACGCACTGACTACTCATGGGGTGTCATAAACGAGGGTGCGGAAGTACAGGTCGGCATAAACCGTGAATGCGGGTTTGGGCATGGCGTCCGCCGTCAGGAGCCCTAGGAACTTGAAGTCGGGGAACAGGTCGAATATCGACCCCTCGGCCGCGTCGAACAGGATCGTCCAGGCGAATACGCGGAGCTGCGGCGTCCGCAGGGCCTGGCGAGTCATCAGGCTCAGGTACTCGGCCTGCTTCTCCTCATCGGAGCCTGCCCCTTCGTACGATGTCCAGCCGACCTCCGAAAGCACGATCGGGCGATCGGTGTGTTCCTGAATCCGACTGAGGTAATCATCAGGAATCTGGAGCGGCTCGTAGTACACGGGGAACGGCAACGTCGAGAAAGCCACGGCGTCGAGCTCAGGCTCGAACATATCGAGCAGGAACCACTGCGGTCCGTGATCCGAGAAACCGCCGAGGCTGCTGAGAAGCCCCTGGATCGCCTCGAGGTTGAACGACACCATGACCTGCGTCTCGGGGGAGATCGCCTTGACCTCGTGGTAGAGCTCCTTGTGCAGGCTGACGAAGTTCATGAAGTCGTCAGGATTGGACTCGAAGTACCCGTTGGCCTCGACGGCAAAGGACATGTAGTCGGGGCGGGCACCACGGGCCACTTCAATCACCTGCCTGCGCAACGCCTCCCTGACGTCCGGGCTGCCGAAGTTCTGATCCTCAATGGCCGGAGGCAACGGGCCGACATTGTGACGGTCCACGATTGGATCGAGCTCGACCAGGCTGGCCGTGAACCCGCTCTGCTCGGCTGCTGCCAGCAAGTCGAAGATGCTCTGGGTGAAATCCGGCTCGGCTATCCCGCCAGGACGGAATGCCTCCCAGTCGACCTTCTGGCGAATCACGTAGCACTCGGCCGTACCGCCGGCGAACGCAATCGCCTCCTCGAGCGCCTGATCGGTGATCGCCGGGCTCGGGGCTCCGATGGGCACCGTCCCCAACAGGAAGTGGCGTGTACCCGGCGGTAGGGCACCCGTGTTCACCTCGACTTCGGAGATCCCCTTGAACTGAATCACGGGGTCTCCGACCGCGGCCCCCAGTTCGGACGGATCCACCTCGCTGGTCAACTGCCTGATGTTGATCACCAGGTCATCCGGGATGCTCTGTCCTGTCCCCGCGCCGTCCGGCGGAACCGGCACCGCGCAACCCGACAGGATCATTGCCGCCGGGAGCAACATGCCCACGACCCACCGGACTGGTGTTGCAGACCATCCCCGGCGGTGATTCATGCCCAGAAGAATACCGTTTGGCATACTTTCCTCAGTCGTTGAGGCCCCCCCTACATGCAAGCCGGCCTTTGGGTCACCCCACAATGCCATTATACCCGCGCCCTCCGTGATTGTCGTTCCGGGAGGTCCGATGTGGCGCGCAAACTCCGCGCGCCGGCAAGGCCGCTGTGCTTCTCATCGGTTTTCCGGAATGCCTCGAACCACCCCTCTCGCAACGCGACATCCGGTCACTCCCATAATAGCCCGACATATGCCCGGCGCGGGCTTCGCCCGCAACCCAAGAGCCACGTGGCTGTCCTTCTCCGAACCGCGCCCGTCAGGAAGCGGCGGAGCCGCCGAAGGCGGCGACCACACAGTGCGGCTGCGAACGGCAGCCAAGCGACGGGCAAACGAGAATCTCGTCGGCGCGACAAGATTCTGCAAGATAGTTGTGCGGACGGCGCAAGTGGCTGACCTTGGATAGGGACACTTCGATCGCGGCCGCGCGTATTTCGACGGCAAGCTCACCACTCGGCCACTTCCAGGTCGGCGACCACCGGGCGGTGATCGGAAACGGTGCAATCCATCTTTCGACACGCACGGGTCCGGAAATGGGCAGTGGTGAAGATGTAGTCCAACTGCACGGGCAGGCCCCACGTCGGACGGGTCCCCCGGTCAGTCATGGGTACGGCCCGCGTGCAGTCCGTCATCTGCCGGGCGACGGTGTGGTACTCCGGCGAATGGGGGATCGCGTTGAAGTCGCCCGCGATGATGCCGGGCTTGTTCTCGCACCGCAGCCACGCGAGCGACTTGCGGGCGTCCACGCTTCTGATCATGCCCGAGACCACGAGGCCCAGGAACACGAGCGGCCTGGGAATCCAGGTGTAGTGAGCGCAGAGCAGAGCGATCGGCGTGCGGGGATGGTCGACGATCGTGGCCAGACCGATGCGCTGCCCGGTCGGGCCGATGAGCACTTCGGGCGGCCCGAGCGGGAACCGGGAGAGGATCGCACTGCCCGCGTTGCGGCGGTACCCGCGG
Source organism: uncultured Planctomycetales bacterium (assembly GCA_964391465.1). GTDB lineage: Bacteria > Planctomycetota > Phycisphaerae > UBA1845 > CAYMME01 > CAYMME01. The sequence goes on along the minus strand of CAYMME010000047.1, from coordinate 16,706 downwards.
CATGTGTAAGTGCTGAGGTGGTGCATCCCCAGCGCTTCGGCGAGCCAAGTCGCCTGGTTGGCGGGCTGATGGTGAAAGTCCTCCACGACCAGCTCCTGCACGCACACGATGTCGGCGTGAGCGCTGTCGATCAGATCGCGTGTGTACGGCAGGCGCGGGCTCTGGAACGCGTTGTAGGTCATCACGCGCAACCGAGCCGCGGCAGATCCGACCGGATCGTCCGGTGCCATCCTCGATGTGCCGGGCGCGTTCAAAGGTTCAACTCACTTCGCGGCGACGTTCAGTCCCGAGCTTCGAGCATCCGTTTCAGTTCGTCGGGCTCGTCGGTCATGATCCAGTCCACTCTCAGATCGCAGCAGCGCTGCCACTCCTCCCGTCGATCCGAGGCCCCCAGCGCCACGCACTCCATGGCCGCACCGACCTTGTGGGCCGTTTCCACAACAGTGGTGTCGGTCCGTTCGACCAACGCCTCGACAATCGAAGCCCCGGTTCGGTGCACAAGGTCCGGGATCTCCGCCGCCTTGCCATCGAGATAGGCCACGAGCGGAATCCTGCCCGCGGCTTCTTGCCGCAAGACCGCGTGCACCTCTTGCGGGACGATGACCATGACCCCGTCGCCGACGCCGGCATCCAGGACCTCGCGCACGAGTTGGACTGCATCCACGTCACGGCAATCGAGGTAGAGACCCAGGTGGTGGCGGGCAAGGTCGAGCGCCTCGCAGAGCGTCGGCACCGTCGTTCCGGCAAACGCATCGCCGAACCAGCTTCCCGCATCCAGCGAGCGCACTAACGGAAGCGACGACGCGCAGATGCCCCCGCGGCCGTTCGTGGTGCGGTCCAGCGTATCGTCGTGCAGGAGTACGTGGCGGCCGTCGGCCGTCCGACGAACGTCCACCTCCGCCCATGCGTACCCGAGATCCATGCACCGTTGCAGGTTGCACAGCGTGTTCTCGGGTGTGACCCGGCATGCGCCCCGGTGGGCGATGATCCGGAGGCTCACGGGGCGGTCTCCCGCGCCCGCTCGCGCAGGGATGCAAACGCACGGCCGGCCGCGATCAGGGCCACGAGCAGCCACCACTCCTTGCGATGCTGAGCGTGAACGAACATCGCGGAGACCATGAACACCCAGAACGCCACACCGACACACTCCCAATGCACGGCATCGCGGCGCTCGCCGGCGCTTGCCGCGTCGCGGCGCCGGCGCCGGGCCTGGTACCAACACGATGCAAGCAAGCAAGTCACGACCAGCACGCCGAAAACACCCAGCTCCGCGGCCAGCTCCACGTACATGTTGTGGGCACCGATGGAGACGACCCGATACGGCTCCCCGACCCGATCCGCGTAGAACAGCACTTCGGTCTCGAAGTTCCCCGGCCCCACACCGAGGGCGAAATGATCCCGGAACATGCGCCACCCGGCGATCTGCTGGCCGATGCGCGTCAGGCTCGAACTGCTTTCGGTGTAGTCCAGAATCGAGTGGGCGCGCGCGCGGAAGTCCTCCGGCAGAGCCGGAAACAGCACGACACTCACGGCGACGAGTAGGGCCGCACAAGCCGGTCCGAACCGGCGCCGGAGCACGAAGAGCACCACACCCAAACCAGCGCCGACGTAGGCCATCCGGCTGTACGTCGAGAACACGCCCAGGACCTGGATCACCGCGGCGCCGAGACCCACGGCCACGAGCCAGCGACGCCGGGCCGTCCACGCAACGCCCAACGTCAGGGGAACGGTGATGCTCAGGAACAACCCCAGCCAACCCGGGTGCGAGAACGTACCGGTCGTGCGAAGCATCTGGCCGAGGCGTTCCTCACTCACGTCAAGCACGGCGCCGGCTTGCGCCACCCATTCCAACGAAACGCTTGCCGGTCGGCTGAAGCGCTGGAAGACGCTGTGCGCCGCGATCAATGTGCCGGCGATGGCAAGCGTCAGCAGGACGTGTCGGAACCGCGCCGGCCGGTCCACGAAGTGAATCGCCACGAAGACGAAAACGAGAATGAAGCCCATTCGAAGGACCTCGGAGGCACTCTCGGCCGTGAGATGGATTCCGGCCGACAACACGGCAATGGTGAGAAGGACCACGGCCGCGGCCGTCTCCAGGGTCAGGAATCGCTCCCACTGCGGCAGGCGCCGCCGAACCAGCAGGTCGAGCACCGTGGCCAGCAACGTCAGTCCGCCGACGATCTTCGTGACCGTGAGGTTCCCGAACGCGCCCCCGCCGATCACGCCGGTCACGTCGATGGGAATGGTGGCGACGACGAGCAGGAACCCCACGTAGGGCCGCCAGAACACGACGCCGGCAACGCAGGCCCCCACGAAGACGAACAGGGCCCGCGTCGAGTGAACGGCGATCAGCACACCGAGCGTTGCGCCGAGCAGCAGCCCCGCCATCGGCACGAGGCGCCGGCTCAGCATCTGCCCGACGGCCGACTCGGGTTTCTCCAGTGAGATCGACAGACCATGCTCCTTCACACGCTTCTGCGCCGCAGGCACTGGTCCCGACGTGCATCGCGAGGGCTTGGATGCTCTGCAATCCAGATGACCCGCTCGCTTGCGCTCGGGGCTCGGATGTGTCGTCCTCAGACGCCACACACCCCTATCACGATATCGGTTTTTCCGCCGGCTCTCGAAGAACCCGGACGACCAACGCGACCAGCAGCACTCCCGCCGTCACGCGAAGCGAGAGTGCGACCACCGCGGCCCCCAGGGCTCCGTAGTATCCGATGGCCACATAGTTGCACACACCGCTGGCCGCAAGCAACCCCACGTCCATCACGGTCAACTGGTGCGTCTTGCCGCGGGCGTGCAGGATCACCTGCAACGGGTGCGTGATCATGTTGAACAGCGCGCCCGCGAAGATCACCTTGAAGAACAAGACCGAATCTCCGAAGTCGGGTCCGAGGATCGTCCCGATGATCGGGCCGGCCAGGAAGAAACCGGACGCCATCGGCACGGCGAGCAGGGCCGAGGCACGCACCGACGCCCAGGCCTGACGGCGAAGCGGTCGAGGAGCAGTCTCGGTGCAGGTCTTCGGGAGAAGAACCGTGAGCATCGACGCGGTCAGAAGGTCCACGAGCTGAATGAACGTGGCGGCCGCACCGTAGATGCCCGTCTGGCCGCTCCCGACCATCCGGCTGAGCATCAACTGATCGATTCGCGTGTAGAGCAGATGAATCACACTGGACATGACGAGCCAGCGCGAGTACGCGTAAACGGTCGGCCGCAGATCCGCCCGTCCGTGGAGGCCGCGCGCCGCGCGCGGGCCCACCGCGTAGCCGACCGCCGCCGCGACGAGAAAACCGAGCCCCATCCCTAGCATGGCGAGGCTCGGCGTCATTCTGTCCAGGAAGAACAGCGTCCCGACGAACCCCAGCCGAACCGCGGCGTTGATCACGAGAACGACCGCGTACTTGCCGAATGCGTGCGACGCTTGCAGGCACGCCCCCGTGTAACCCCAGATCGACGCGGCCAGCGCCGCACATGCGGCGATGCAGATCGGGAGCACCGAGGCGTCGGGACCGAGGAAGAAGCGGGTCAGCGGCACCGCGAGGGCCAGCCCCACGAGCAGCAGCAACCCGCCGACCACAAGCTTGAGTTGGTGAACCGTCTGGCAGGCGGCGTCGGACTTGGCGGGGTCTTCCCGGCCAAACAGGACCATGCAACGAACCAGCGCCTGGTCGATGCCCCGGCCGGTGAGCTGCCAGAGCACCGTCAGGACGGTCATCGCGACGATGACGACGCCGAAGCCGGCCGGCCCGAGGGCACGCATGATGCAGATATTGGCAAGGAAACCGAGGGCGGTGCTGAGGCTGTTCCCGCCGAACACCACCATCGTGTGACCGGTGGTGCGGCGAACGGAGGAGTCGGGCGCGTCACTCATCGTTCGCGTCCCGCTCACAACCGACGGTAGGCATAGCGCGGAATCACGAACCGGCGGCGATTGAGCACGGCGCCGAGAATGCGAACTCCCGCGTCATCGAGGCGTGTGGCCGCTTCGCGAACCACCTCGGCCCGCGTGCGTCCGGCCCGGGCCACAAGCAGCACGCCCGTCGCCTGCTGGCCGAATGCCAGCACGCTGCTCGACGACAGGACCGGAGGAACGTCGACGACGATCCAGTCGAACGTCGAACGAAGCCCTTCCACCAGTTTCGCGAGACGGTCGGGCTGAGCCGCGACCAGTGCCGACGACGCGTTCTCTCCCGACGGCAACAGCGAGAGCTTGCCGTCGTCGACCGGGCGGACCATATCCTGCCACTCGGCATTGCCCTGGAGCACCTGGTCGATACCGCCGGAGCCTTCAACCGCCAGCAACCGCGGCAGCATCGGTCGATCGAAATCGGCGTCGACCAACAACGCCTTGCGTCCCCCGAGCACCGCGGCACACAACGCCAGGTTCGCGGCCGTCGTCGTGCGTCCGTCGCCGCGTGACGGGCTGGTGACCGCGATCAGCGGCCGAGGCTCCTTCTCGACGGCCAGGCAGAGCTGCTCGAACAGCGTGACGTAACTGCGCACGCCCGGTGAACGTGACTGGAAATCACGAATCAGGCCATGCTTGTCCAGACCCCGGTGTCTCATGGGATGGTCCTGGGAAGGCCACGCCGGTGCCGCCAATCCGGGATCGACCAGACCACGTCGACGCCGGCAGCCTGGGCAACGTCAGCCGGTGTGCGCACCGAGCGATCCAGATACTCCAACACGGCACAGACAACCCCCGCCGCGAGCAATCCGCCCACGAGCCCCAGCAGCAGATTCAACCGCTGGCGCGGATAGCGGGGGTCTGCCGAGACCACGGCCGGCTCGATGATCCGCGTGCCCGAAGCCCGTGTCGCCTCGGCAATCTGCGCTTCCTCGCGCTTCTTCTTGAGGTAGAGATACAGCTCCTCTTCCTGCTCCTTCTTGCGAAGCAACCGCGAATACTGCCCCTCGAGAAGGGTCAGCTCCGCCAGCTCCTGCTTCGCTTGCTCGATGCGCGTGACCAGGGCATTGAGGCTCCGGTCTCGTTTCTCGGGGGCCTTGGACGTCTGACTCGCTGGACCGGGCTCGTCCCGCAGTCGCCGGACCGCCTCCGCCAGCTCGGAGCGAGCGGCCAGCACCTTCGGATGGTTCGGGCTGTAGGTCTCCTCGAGCCGGGCCAACTCCAGGTTGAGCGTCAGCAGCGTCGACTCGCGGTCCTCGAGCAGTTGCCCATGGGTCGCCTGCAGCGACGAAATCTCCTGGATCTTCGTCCGCGTCTTCTCCTCCAGCAGGCGGGCCTGATGCTCCCGTTCGAATGCCTCGACCGCGGCTTCGGCCGCATCGCACTTCGGCTTGAACGCGTCAACCTGGACTCCGATGAGCTCATAGACCTCTCGGGCCCGCGCTCTCTGGTCATCGAGATCACGAGTCAGGTAGATCTTCGAAAGCTGGGTCGCGATGCGTGCGGCCATCGCCGCCTCGCGGTCACGGACGGTCAGAAGGATCATGTCCGTGCTGGGCAGCGGTTCGGCGGCCACCCGCGACCGCAAGCGGTCAACCGCTTCGCGAAACGGGTCGCCCGACTTCGGCGCTTCGTAAGTCCCACCGAAGACCCGCACGATGGCGAAGCGTTTCACGGCCTGCTTGGCATCCCCATAGAGACCGAGGACGCGGCGGACCCAGGCGTGGAAGGCGTCGCGCAAGCTGCCCGTCGGATCGGCACGGGTGTCCAATCCCAACTCACGCACCGTCTCCGCGAGGAACGGCTCGCTGACCAACAGTTCACACTGCGTCTGCGTGATTTCGGACTTCTTGAAGGCAATCTGCTCGCGCGAGAACGGGATCTCCGGCCCGCCCGTCCGTTCCACGAGGACCTTGACCCTGGATTCGAATACCGGATAGGTCAGGTAGTTGCCGACCACCACCCCCGCGAGCGTGACGAGCACAATCCCGGTGGCCAGAAGCCGGCGGCGATAGAAGATGCTGAGCGCTTCCCGGATGTCGAGGTGCCGAAAGCCCGACCCTCGGGCAGGCGCGGCGGAAGCCGGGTCGCCGGAGGATACGCTTGACTTCACAGACGGTAACTCCTTGCTGGCAAAATGGACCGCGCCGCCATCCCCGAACAATCAGGCCTTGGTGGCTTGTAGGAACCTCACTTACAAATGTCAAGGGATCCGCCCCCGAGGGCTCGCATCTCATGAATCGTGGCACCACCCCACGTGGTGGGTGCCACTGGCGGCTTGTCCGCCAGTGTTTCCCGTTGTCCCGGTGTGATGAGCACGGGCAGGCAAGCTGCCCGTGGCACCCGGTTGCCACCGAATTCGAGATGCACCCCCCCCCGAGGGCTCGCCTCGCGATCTGATCCACACCGCCGGTCCTTGCCGACCGTGCGGATTCCCACGCGGTTCCCGACTGTTAGCTATAATACTCTCGTAGACCCGAGCTCGACGCCGAGGAACATCAAAACGAGGTCACCCTGCATGCCCCCATCGACGACACGCGATTTTGACGGCGTGATTCTGGCTGCCGGACGCGGTACGCGAATGATGCCGTTCTCGGAGCGGTATCCCAAGCCGCTCCTGCCCATTCTGGACCGCCCGCTGATCCAGCACCAGATCGAGTATCTCCGCGACCTGGGCATTCGGCGGATCCTGGTGGTGATCGGCCACCTCGGCCACGAGATCGCTCTGGGCCTCGGGCGCGGGGAGTCGATTGGGGTCGAGATCGAGTACGTCGAGCAGCGCGACTCGCTGGGCATCGCCCACGCGGTCATGCAGCTCGAACCCCGCATTCATCGCCCATTCGCACTCCTGTTAGGCGACATCTACTTCGAGGTGGACCGGAGCGTCGACCCGATCGGGCTCATGTCCGAGAATGACGCGGCCGGCTTTCTGGCCGTCATGGAGGAGGCCGAGCCGAGCGAGATCCAGCGCAACTTCGCCGTGCACATGGACGATAACAGGGTCGTGCATCGGGTGGTCGAGAAACCGAGATTTCCCCGCACACGCTGGAAGGGATGCGGGCTCTACCTCTTCGATGTCACCTTTTTCGATGCCGTGCGCCGCACGCCCCGGACGGCCGGGCGCAACGAATACGAGTTAACCGACGCGATCCAGGCGTTCCTGGAGGACGGCGAGAAGGTCATCGCGAACCCGATGATGACACGCGACATCAACCTTACGTTCCCCTACGACCTCCTGGTCGCGAATCTCAGCGCCCTCCATCGCGAGAAGCTGGAGAACCTCGTCCATCCCGAGGCGAAGGTCCACCCCGACGCGGAACTCGTCGACTGTGTGATCACGCACGGCGCGGTGGTCGAGACACCGGTGTCCATGCGACGTTGTGTCGTGTTGCCCAACGCCGTGGTCTCCACCCACGAGCCGTTGGATCGTGTGGTCGTTACTCCGGACACGCTCGTGGATTGCCGGTATTGGATCGACGCCGACGGCTCGGTCGTGAAGAACAGGAACGCGGCCCGCGCGCGGAACGCCAGGGCCGGTGCCCAAACGGAAGGTGGCAAGTGATGACCGACACCCGAAGCCAATGCAGGGGCGGCGCGTGCCTGCGAACGCCGAAACGCGTCGCGGGCCGGGCCTGGCTGTGCATCATTCTCGGCTCTCTGCTCACGACGGGTGCGGGGTGCTCGGTGATCACCGGGCAGAACCCGGCCTCCATCCTGTTCGGACAGCAATCGTCCGGCATCCGAGGATTCACGGCCGTCGTCTGCCTGAACAGCAGCACGGCGCTCGTACAGACGGTCGTGGCCCTGGCCTACCCCGGAGAGCCGCCGCAGGTGTGGGTGATTCCCGTGGCCCCGACAAGTTGGGACTCAATCCTCGTGGAGTGCGGCTTCAGCGAGATCCGGGTCATCAGCGCGACCCCTGTGAATCTCGATACCGGTGAGGAGCAGGAGACGATCGACTACGACGGCGACGCGCTGGTCGAGGGACAGGACATCATATGCGGGTCGATCGTCGTGCTGGAGATCGACGATGCTTCCGCCGAGACAACCGACGCTTCGGTGACGATCGACGTGAGCGCCGTGCCGGCGTCGGTACCGAGCCGGGCAACCGCACAGCTCACCACCGCCCTCTCTCCGGGATCCGAATCGGGGCTGTCGATCATCCGGCCCGAACTGCCGGAAGGTGTCGCGGCGGACGTGTTCGCGTCATGGGAGGACGACACCGGACGCGTCTTCATTTCGCAGTGGACGCTCAACGGCGGCGGTCCCGCCATCGCCTCGCTGGTCGAGTGCCCAATTGCGCAGATCGGTTGGGGTAACCTGAGCGACGCAACCGCTCCGGGAGCAACGCTCGACGACGGAGCAACCGTGCTGACCGCGCCGGCCTCGCTCGTGACCGGCGCCGGCTTTGCGTGCGGCGACGGTGTGATCCTGCGCCTCGTCGAGTCTGCCGAGAATCCTCAAGGCTACGAGCTGGAAACCGAAGCGACCACCACAGATTCGAGCCAGCCTGTGGCGGGACTCGACTTGTTCGGGAACATCCGGCAACTACTCGACGACAAGGGGTTTGCCGGTCTTCTGAGCAACGGTGGGATGCTGCTGCCCGCACCGCCCACACCGGGCGACGAAACGCCCTGACTGCCGTCTACCGCGATTGCCGGCTCGCCTCGGATCGGCTTCGGATGTGGACCTCAAGTGCCGCGGCCCACGGTCGGGGCCGATGGCCGGTCAGCGTCACGTACTTCTCGCAATCCAGCGCGCTGTTGGCAGGGCGTGTCACGGGACTCTCGTAGTCCGTGCTGGCGATGGGGGAGACGGGCACGTCGAATCCCGCCAACTCGACGGCGCGGCGGGCCAGTTCGTACCAGCTTGCCTGCCCGCCGTTCACCACGTGGTAGACGCCGCGGGCATCGAGGTGCATGAGCCGCTCGATGCACTCCGCCAGATCCGGGGCGTAGCTCGGGCTGCCGATCTGATCACTGACAACGCACAATGGGGAGCCCGCCGCGGCCCGAGCCAGGATCTTGGCTACGAAGCTGCGCTCGCCCAAGCCGTACAGCCATGCGGTCCGGACGATGAGCGTGCGATCACACGCTCCGGCTTGTTGCTCCGCGAGCAGCTTGCTTCGCGCGTAAACATTGAGCGGGTTCGGCGGATCATCCTCGCGGTAGGGCCGGTCCAGCTTCCCGTCGAAGACGAAGTCCGTGCCGATCTGTACGAACCGGCTCTCCGTTTCGTTGCATGCCGCGGCCAGGGCGGCAACCGGCTTGACGTTGGTCGCCTCGGTCTCGTCGGGATGGTCTTCGCAGTAGTCGACGTTGGTCAGCGCGACGCAGTTGACGACCCACGCCGGCCGGTGATCCCGAACGAGGGCGCGGACCCCCGGTGAGTCGGTGACGTCGATGCGCTCCCGACCGCACGGCACAACGTCCCAGTCCGGCCGCGCTTGGAGGGTGTCGACGAGCGCTCGTCCGAGCTGCCCGTCCGCCCCTAGCACCAGAATACGCGTCGGGCGGCTCATGACCCGCTTCACACAGCTTCCTTTGTGTCGTGTTGCTCGCAGTCCGTGCTACGGCCCCACCGGCGCCGTCGCAACAATGACACCGTCCACGAACACCGTTCCGATGGGGCCCAACGGATCGACATCCACCGGGATCTCGATACCGACAATCTCGACCGTCAACGTGACGGTCGAGCCGTCCGACGTGACCGTGCCGGGCAGGTCGGCGGCGAACGTCCCGAGGTCTCTCAGATTCAGGTCAAATTCCCCGATGATCGGGGCACTTCCGACGGCGGTGCCGGTGCCCTCGAAGGCATTCCCGGTTTGCGTGAAGTCGCCGAGTGCGTCCACGCCGGCCGGAGGACCGACCGTTCCGTACGGCGGGGAGACGCCGTCGCCCTCGCCGAGCAGCAGTCCCGCGTTCGTCAGGTCCAGCACGGCCGTGCCGAACAGAATGCTCAACTCGAAGTGCATGGCCTCGAGCAGCAGGGCGTTGATGTCCGTGACCTGTATGGTGCTGAACGGTGTGCTGCCGGGGTCGAGGGTTGCGCCGATCGTGCCGGTAACGGCCGACGAGTCACTATCCGTGTCACCCAGGATGTCGGCACTGAAAACGATGCTCGAGAGCGTATCTTCAATCGTGAACGTGAGGTCGGCCACGGCCGCCTGTACGACCACCGGATCGGATGCCGCGCTCGTTCCGCCGCCCGGCGTCTCCTGCGTGGCCGTCACCGACAGGCCGCTCATGAGGAAGGGCGTGGTGACATCGACCGTGTCCGCACCCCCGGGAATCGTGAATCCTGCCGGCTGCCCCCCGACGAACAGAATGACCAGGGTCGCATCCGGCTCGATGCCCGTCACCGTCGCCGACGGGTCGCCGTGAACGATCGGCCCCTGCACCACGGGCGGAGGCGGGGGCGTACCGGGCTGAACGACCACGGGATCCGACGCCGCACTCGTCCCACCGCCCGGCGTCTCCTGCGTAGCCGTCACCGCCAGGCCGTTGAGCAGGAAGGGTGTGGTGACCTCGACCGTGTCCGCACCTCCGGGAATCGTGAACCCCGCGGGCTGACCTTCGACAAACAGAATGACCAGGGTCGCGTCCGGCTCGACGCCCGTTACCGTCGCCGACGGGTCACCGTGGGCGATCGGGCCCTGCACCACCGGCGGAGGCGGCGGCGTGCCGGGTTGAACGACCACGGGATCCGATGCCGCACTCACGCCGCCGGGCGTTTCCTGTGTGGCCGTCACGGTCAGGCCGTTGATCAGGAATGGAGTGGTCACGTCGACCGTGTCGGCCCCACCCGGAATAGCGAAGCCTGCCGGCTGGCCTTCCACGTAGAGGATGACGATAGTTGCGTCGGGCTCGATGCCCGTCACCGTTGCCGCCGGATCGCCGTGCGAGATCGGCTCCTGCACCACCGGGGCCGGGGGCGGAGTCTGTCCCAGGGCCGGCGCGGCCACAAGCGGCAACGCCACGCCCAGAACGGATAGTGCGACACACAGCGATCTTCTCAGTCCCTGCATAATGGTGGTCTCTCCTCCTGTGGGGAATCGGTTCGGAAACAAGCCCCCCCCCCGCGCGACACGCGCCGCCGTCGGTCGGATGCATCGCAGAACCGCCTCACCCCATTGTGGGTGTTCGTCGTTCGGTAGTCAAATCACCGCCTGCGCCCCAAGACCGGACGCGCGATCACAGTCATCCCAAGCGAATTCCGAAGCCGGTTGCGCCGTTCTGCTCACGTGTATGATAGTGATCCACCCGTCGGATCGAACGCTTCGTTGCCTATCTGGGTCACTCTTGACCGACCCAACCGAGCCCCTAGACTTGCCTGCACCGCGGAGAAGGCACGATCCTCCGCAACCGGGCGCATTCGGCTCGGCTGCCCGAGCCGGGGAAGGTAACGGAATGATCAGACTCACTCGAGCCTACGGAGCCGGCCTGACGGCCCTCCTGCTGTGTCTCTGTGCCGCGGCGCCGGCTGCGGACGACATCCTCATCGCCGACTTCGAGCAGAAGACGTACGGAGACTGGGAGGTGACGGGCGAGGCCTTCGGGCCGGGTCCGGCGCGGGGCACGCTCCCCCAGCAGATGGAAGTGTCCGGCCACACCGGCAAGGGGTTGGTCAACACTTACTTCGGGCGGGACCGCAGCACCGGGACGCTGCTCTCACCGCCCTTCGCGATCGAGCGGAAGTACATCAACTTCCTGATCGGCGGCGGGCATCACCCCGGCGAGACGTGCATCAACCTGCTCGTGGTCGACAAGACCGTTCGGACGACCACCGGTCCCAATCGCAAGCCCGGCGGCACCGAGCGGCTGGACCCGCACTCCTGGGGCGTGGCGGACCTGCGGGGCAAGACGGCCCGCATCCAGATCGTCGACACGGCAAAGGGCGGATGGGGCCACATCAACATCGATCAGATCGTCCAGAGCGATCGGCGGACGGGAACGGTCACGTCGACCAAGGACATTCGCATCGAGCACGACTACGTCCGCTTCAACATCGCCGCCGGTCCGGGACCGCGTTCCTCCGTGAGTCTGCACGTGGATGGCAAGCAAGTGCGGTCCTACGGCCGGACCGCCGGTGACGAGGCGTCCTGGATCACCTGGGATGTTGCGAAACTCAAGGGCAGAACCGGGCAGGTGCGGGTCGAGGAACTCCCGGCAGCCGACGACAGCCTCCCCATCTACGAGAGCCTCAATCAGAGTGACGAGGTCAAGGGCACGCTGTTTGTCGTCGACAAGTTGTACGAGGAAACCTACCGGCCGCAGTTCCACTTCACGGCGCAGAAGAACTGGCTCAACGATCCCAACGGGCTCGTCTACTACGGCGGCGAGTACCACATGTTCTTCCAGCACAATCCGTCGGGGATCAACTGGGGCAACATGACCTGGGGCCACGCGGTCAGCCCCGACATGCTTCACTGGAAACAACTGCCTAACGCCATCGAGCCCGACGCGCTCGGTACGATCTTCTCCGGCTCAGCCGTCGTCGATGTGAACAACACGGCCGGTTTCCAGACCGGCGACGAGAAGGTGCTCGTCGTCTTCTACACGTCCGCCGGAAGCTTCGCTCCGGGCAAGCCCCCGTTCACCCAGAGCATCGCTTTCAGCAACGACCGCGGCCGGACCTGGACCAAGTACGCGAAGAATCCGATCATCGGCCACATCAAGGGCCGCAACCGCGACCCGAAAGTGATCTGGCACGCCCCGACCCGCAAATGGATCATGGCTCTCTTCCTCGACGGCCACGAGTTCACGCTGCTCTCGTCGTCGGACCTCAAGCTATGGACACGCCTGTGCGATATCGACATGCCCGGGGTGAGCGAATGCCCCGACATCTTCGAGCTGCCAGTCGACGGGGACACGAAGAGAACGAAATGGGTGTTCTGGGGCGGCAACGGGAACTACTGCCTCGGCACGTTCGACGGCAGGACGTTCACCAAGGAGAGCGAGCCGCTGCGGTCCGAATGGGGCAACAACGGCTACGCCGGCCAGAGTTGGAGCGACGTGCCCCCGGCGGACGGTCGCAGGCTGCAAATCCTGTGGATGCGGGGCAGCCGGTTCCCCGACATGCCGTTCAATCAGCAGATGTCGTTCCCGTGCGAGGTGACGCTGCGGACGTTCCCCGAGGGGATTCGCCTCTGTCGCCAACCGGTGCGCGAGATCGAGCGCATCCGCGGCCGGCATCAGCACTGGGCCGACGCGATGGTCAAGCCCGGTGAAAACGTGCTTGCGAAAGTCACCGGCAGACTCTTCGAGATCCGCGCCGACATCGCGGTCGGCAACGCGGCCGAAGTAGGCGTCACCGCCCGCGGCATCCCTGTGGTCTACGACACGAAGGCCGGAAAGCTGAGCTGCCTGGGCAAGTCGGCTCCGCTCGCCCCGATCGCGGGCGGCATCCAGCTGCGAATCCTGGTGGATCGAGCGTCCATCGAGGTCTTCGCCAATAACGGCAAGATCGTCATGTCGTACGCGTTACCACTGGCCCCGAACAACCGAAGCATCGAGCTATTCGCCCGAGAGGGCAACGCGAAACTCGAGTCGCTCGACGTATGGGAACTGAGATCGATCTGGCCCCGTTAGAACCGGGTGGCATGGTATCGTCATGCGCAAGCATATCCGAGCCGCGACCGTGAGGGAGCGGGGATGCCGGCAAAGCCGGCAACGCACGAATCGAGCCCAAGTCCAAAGCGATGTCGCCGGCCGAAGTGAACGAGCCCCGAAGGGGCGGCTGGAACGTAGCCACGGGTGTAGCGAAGCGCAACCCGTGGATGGAAACGACCACGCGACCGACCCGCCCCGAACGGGGCGAAGGAGAGTCCCGTCCTACCCGGGACCCAAACGAGGGTCGCCGGACGCGTGCCGCATGCGCGCGTTCCTCCGCCCCTCGCGGGGCGGAAGGATTCGAACGATTCACGTCACCACGGGTTGCGCTTCGCTCCACCCGTGGCTACGATCCCTCGACCCTCCGGGTCGAATGGACGCAATCGGATCTCGGCCCGGTTCGCAAGTCGCGACCGCGTGGTCCGCACGGCGGACCCTACTCATCTTGACCAATCAAGGAATGCATCCATGAAAGTCAGACGACCGTTGGCTTACATCTGCGTCGCCGTCGTTGCCGCCGCCGGCTGCAACGAAAACACCGGCACCGCAACGTCTCAGCCCACCGCTCGCATCATCGGCGTCAGCTTCCAAACCATGAACAACCCGTTCTTCGTCGACCTCAACGACGGTCTGAAGGAGGTCATCGACGCCCGCGGCGACACGCTGGTCACGCTCGACGGGCAGTTCAACAGCCTCAAGCAGAAGAACGACCTCTCCGACCTGATTCTCAAGGGCGCGTCGGCCATCTTCATCAACCCCGTCAACTGGGAGGGCATCAAGGGCAGCCTTCTGGCGGCCAAGCGCAAGGGCATTCCCTGCATCATCGTCGACGCTCCTGTCCGCGATCAGGATTTGATCCTGAGTACCGTCGCCTCCGACAACGTCAAGGCCGGCAAGCTCGCCGCCGAGGCGTTGGCCAAGGCGTGCCGACCGGCCCGGATCGTCGTTCTGCACCACTCGATCAACAAGGCCTGCATCGACCGCGTCACCGGCTTCATGGAGGAGATCGCCAAGTACCCCGACATGAAGATCCTCGACACGCAGGAGGGCAAGGGCACGACCGAAGGCGGCCGGCCCGTGACGCGCGATCTGCTGGGCCGGTTCCCCGACCTCAACGCCGTGTTCGCCATCAATGACCCCAGCGCCCTCGGGGCTGTCTCCGCCCTTCAGTCCGCCGGCAAGCTCGAGAACGTAACCATCGTCTCCGTCGATGGAGCGGCCGAAGCCGTTCAAGCGATCAAGGCCGGCAAGCTCCTTTCAACCTCCGCCCAGTTCCCGAGAGAGATCGGCGAGGTCTCCGCCAAGCTCGCGTACGATCACCTCGACGGCAAACCCGTCGACAAGGACGTGAAGATCCGCGTCGAGCTCATCACCAAAGAGAACGCGGACGCCTTCCTCGCCGAGCACTGACCGCGGCAGTGAAGCCATTCGTGCCGCGCGGGCACGACCGCCCTACACATCCGAACCGCGCGAGCCACCGGAAGTGTCACGCACCGCGGGATCAGCGTTGGACGTCACTCGGCGGAAGCAGGTCGTTCCTGACCTGTCCGCCTGCCACGCTATCGAACACATACACGCCATCGCTTAGACTACGATGATGGCGCGGACAACGTCGGACCAGTCACCTCTGCTGGCACTCTCGTCGGTCACCAAGCGTTTCGGCGGGGTCACGGCGTTGGACGACGTGGACTTTGCGCTGCACGGCGGTGAGATCCACGCACTGCTTGGCGAGAACGGGGCGGGGAAGTCTACGCTGATCAAGATTCTTGCCGGCGTGCATCGCCCCTGTGCGGGGACGATTCGCATCGACGGACGTGCCGTTGATATCCGCGGCGTCGCCGACGCGGACGAGCTCGGCATTCGCGTGATTCATCAGGAGCTGTCGCTGGCCGCCAACCTGTCGGTGGCCGAGAACATCTACCTCGGGCGGGAGCCGCATCGGTTGGGGTTCCTTCAACGCGGGCGGATGTTCGACGCGGCCCGGACGCTCGTTGACGGGCTCGGGCTCGATGAGATCCGCGCCGTCCGCACGCCGGTCTCGCGGCTGAGCATCGCTCATCGCCAGCTCGTCGAGATCGCCCGCGCCCTCTCGCAGGAGGCGCGCATTCTCATCCTCGACGAGCCGACCTCGTCACTGTCCGAGGCCGAGACCGAAGCCCTGTTCGCCACGCTGCGTCGTCTCCGCGCTCAGGGCGTCGGGATCATCTACATCTCGCATCGGCTCGAGGAGATCATCCGTCTCGCCGACCGTATCACCGTGCTGCGCGACGGGCGGTCGATCGGCACGCAGGACACGGAGAGCGTGAACCAGCGGCGGCTGGTCGAGTGGATGGTCGGGCGCGACATCGTCGACCACTTCCATCGACCGGCGTGTAATCGCGGGGGCGTCGCGCTCGAAGCGGCCGGCCTGCGCAACACTCGCGTTCGCAACGTCAGCTTCGAGTTGCGCTACGGTGAGATTCTCGGCCTGGCCGGGCTCGTCGGATCGGGGCGATCCGAACTCGCCCGCGCCATCTTCGGCATCGACGCGCTCGAAGCGGGCCGGATCAGCGTCGACGGTGAGCCCGTTCGCATCCGACGGCCCGCCCATGCCCTCGATGCCGGCATCGTGCTCATCCCCGAGGACCGGCGCAAGGACGGGCTGGTCATGATCCAGTCGCTGGCGTTCAACGTCGCCCTGCCCTGGACGGCCGACTGGAATCCCATGTGCATGCCCGACCGCGGGAAGCGTCGCGCAATCGTCGACCGCGCCGTCAACGGCTTCGGGATCAAGATCGCCGACCCCGAGCAGCCGATGGGTCAGCTCTCGGGCGGGAACCAGCAGAAGGCCCTCGTCGGCCGATGGATGGAGCACCGACCGAAGATCCTCATCCTCGACGAGCCGACCCGCGGCGTCGACGTGGGCGCCCGCGAAGAGATGTTCGGCATCATCGGATCACTCGTCGAGGACGGGATGGCCGTCCTGCTGATCTCGTCCGACCTCGACGAGGTGCGCAACGTCGCCCATCGCCTCGCCCTCTACCGCGACGGGTGCATCATCGATACCGTCGACGCCGAAGCGATCACCCCGGAAGCCCTCATGCGTCAACTCACGGGAGCGAAGACCGATGACCGCGCTTAAGCAGCTTGCTCCGCTCCTCATCGCGATGGTTCTGCTGCTCGTGTTCTTCGGCGTCTGGGTC
>CAYMME010000046.1:0-26000 GCA_964391465.1 uncultured Planctomycetales bacterium | reverse complement strand
ATGTGTGCGTTGGAGACGATGCGAGCGGCGACACCGACAGCGACGGGGTGTGCGACAGCGACGACGTCTGTCCCGGCTTCGATGACATGGCTGACGCCGACGCCGACGGTGTGCCCGACGGATGCGATGTGTGCCCCGGCTTCGACGACGCGGCGGATGCCGATGGCGACGGAGTTCCGGATGGCTGCGATGTGTGCGTTGGAGACGATGCGAGCGGCGACACCGACAGCGACGGGGTGTGCGATAGCGACGACGTCTGTCCCGGCTTCGACGACAATGGCCCGGACACCGACGGCGACGGGATCCCGGACGCGTGCCAGGTGTGGAATCAGACGCAGGACGCGTGGCACGACACCATCGGCGATGCCGTCGGCGCTGCGGCTGACTTCGATCGCCTGCTGGCCGGCGTGCCACGGTTCACCGAGGATGTGGACATCGACTTCGACCGCAAGGCGCTCACGCTCGAAAGCCGGGGTGCGATCAATCAAGCTGGAGGCGGCTCGATCGTCCTGGCCGACGACGCAACGCTGGCCGCCGCGGCTGGCACCGGCATCACGCTGAACGGCGATCTGTCCATCGGCATCGGCGAGCGCGTGGAGATCATTGCCGATGCGGGAACACAGCTTGGCGGCACGACCCAGGTGGGGCCGCTCGCCGCGGTCATCTTCAGTGATGCCCTCGCGAACGGCGGGACGCTCCTGTTGAACGACGGTGCCATCGGCGCCTCGACGATCGGCAACACCGGCACGCTCACGGGGTCCGGTACTCTCGTGGCAACCACGGCAACCAATGACAACCAGGTGGTGATCATCGCCGACACGCAGGTCCAGGGTGACTACACGAATAACGGCACGACGACGATTCAGAGCGGCACGTTCACCGTTACCGGTACGCTGACCGACAACGGCACGATCATCGGCGACCCGGGCGGCGAGAGCGAGGGTGAGCCCCCGGCCGAAGGCAGCGGCGGTGCCGGACTCACCGTGCTCGGGGACTACAGCGCCGGGGCCGGCGCATCGCTGGTCATGTCGAGTGCCGACTCGACCGTCAAGGTCGGCGGAAGCTTCAATGCGGCCATCAACAACCACGCCAACTACGACATGGCCCAGGCCGAGCTACGCATGGTCGGTCTGGGCGGGTCACCGCAGGCACTCGAGGTCATGAGCACCGACATCGGCCCCGACCAGGCCGGGTTGGACCGCAATCAACCCGGACACTACCCCGTGGGTACGCTGCGCATCGGCCCGACGCCGACCACGGTGAACGTCGTCGACAACCACGACAACGATGGGCTGGGCCAAGCTGCTTGCGAAGCCGTCTACGTGAACGAACTGGTCATCGACGCCGGCGCGACGCTCAATACGAACACGTGCCGCATCTACTACAACCAGTTGACCAACAACGGCACGGTCGACAACCCGGCCAATCTCATCCAGATCGGCACCGGCCCCGCGCCAATCCCGGCCCTCACCGGGCGCGGCGGAATCGTCCTGGCCCTGTTGTTGATCGCATCGGCCGTGAGCATAATCCGGCGCCGCCGGGGGGTCCGTCTGTAGGAACCGACCCGCGACTCACTTGCCGGACGGCGAGAACTGCAATCCTTCGAGCGGTTGTCCGTTGCGGTCGGTGAAGCGCATGAAGAGGGCCCACATGCCGCCGCGGTTGTAACACTTGAAGAGAATCTGCGACGGCCCTGCGGGTAGCGCAATATCGACGATGTCGTCGTCGCGCGCGATGCCTCGCGCTCCCTCGTACCGCCAGATCTCCTTGCCGTTGAGCCACACGATCGCGTCGTTGTCGCTGCCGATCCGCATTTGCACGTTCTGTTGGCGGGGGCTGGTGACCGTGCACAGCGCGTAGTCCGCCGCATTCGTCAGATGTGAGCCGACAAGCTCACCGAGCCCGACCACGCCGCCGTGCGAGAGCCGCGGGATCCATCGCACCTTTCCGAGCTTGCCTGAGTAGACACCCTTCAGGTCGATCTTCTTCTCCGGCGGGAACACGGCGCCGAGGATCTTGCCGTCGGTATCGTCGAACGGGCCGATCACATGCCAGGCCGGGACGACGCCCGGTATCTGTCGGGGCGTCTTCCAGTTGCCGGTCGGCTGGACGCGCGCGCGGCGCATCGCTTCCGGCTCCGGTGCGACTCGCAATCCGCCGGTGCTCAGGATCTCACGGTGCGCATCGTGGATCACGTCGCGCAGGTGCTTGTGGTCGGCCCAACCTCCACGGCACAGGAACGCCACCAGACCGCACGCGCCCTCCCGAACGAAGTCCTCCAACTGCTCGCGGAGCTGAGCGGCGGTGGGTACCGCCTGCCGCTTGTTGCCACCGTTGAACGTCTGGTACACGCCGATGAACGGCACGCCGGGCACGCGGGCACGCGCGGCCCCGAGCATCCATTGCACCTCGTGGCTCGTCATGCGGCGGTGGTACCCGCCGTCGCTTACCGGGTACCAGTAGATCAGCATGATGTCGCACACGCCGGGCCCGAAGTTGCACAGCGAGCCGGCACTGCCGAAACCCGCGCAGACCGGATGCCGCTTCGGATCCGGGTCGATCTCGCGAATCGTCTTGTACATGGCCCGCAACGCCGAGAGGGCGTCGCCGGGGCTGTCGTCGAGCACGTAGTATCCCCACAGGTTCGGCGAATCCTTGACTCGCTTGATTTCGGCCGCACACGCCTCGGGGAAGAACAGGATGATGCCCGCGTGGTGGGCCGCCGGCTTCGTGCCGTCACAGCCGCGCCGACACCCGCGCAGTTCTGTGGCCGTCCGCTCCGCATAACGGATCCGTTCGTCCTCGATCTGGACGACGCCAGATTCCGGTGTGTTCCCGGCGGGTCCAAGGAGCGGGATCGTTGTCGCATCCGCCGTGATGGCGTCGCCGAGCCGTGGCTTCCCGTAGAGGTGCTGCGTCAGGTGGTGCATCACCTTGATGCCGTTCTCCCGGCAGTACTTGCCCGTCGGACTCGCAGGATCCAACTCGTGCTCACCTCCGAGCACGACATTCATTCCCACGTCCTTGACGAGCGCGAGTTCTTCCGGCTTGTCCGCGACGTACGTTCCAAGAATGGGCTTGCCGTCGACGGAGTACGGCAGGTCCATCCTGAACAGCTTCCGGCCGTCGCCCGCCGAGGCGGGGGAAGCGTCCGCTGCTTTCGCGGTGTTTCCCCCCGTGCCGATTGCGAAGGCGAAAGCAAGGAGCGCGATCCCGAATCCCGTGTGACAGGCTGGACGGTTCATGCCGGACTCCTTCGATAAGTGCGAGGGGCCACGGGGCGGATCCGAATCCGCACGCGCCCTCGTTCGTCGTGCGTCTGTGAAGTCGATTTTGCCGTCTGAGGTCTTCCCGTCCGCCGCGCCCATGGAGACGGCCGAACACGGGGCGCCGGTCTGATGGATGCACATCCTAGCGGGACGGCGTGGCGGGAGTCCAGCCTGTGGGTGCCACGGGTCCCGATGTGCGTCGGGACCTGCCCGTGTTCTGCGGTAACGCCACTGGTCCCGACGTACGTCGGGATCTGGCACCTGTCGTGTTTGACACCCCGTGCAGGACTTCCTAGCATCATGTGGAACCTCCGCGGTTTTCATACCGGAGCCGCCATGAAGCCCACCGGCTTCGCCCTGTTGCTGCTGCTACTGGGCGCTTCCCACATCCTGGCTGACGAGAGACGAGCGCTGCTCGATGAGGAATCGGTGTTGCGCACAATCGCCGGTGCGCGGCAGCGTCTCCTCGACGCCCAACACCCGAGCGGGGCGTGGGAAGATCGGTCGCCCAAGTCCCAGCCGGGGCGGACGGCCTGCGGGACGACCGCGCTGTGCACCTACGCGCTCCTCCAGGCGGGCGAGAACCCCAACCACCCTGCGATCCGCAAGGCCGTCGACGTGCTTGCGAAGACCAGGATGACAGGCACGTACAACGTGTCGTTGCGGTGCATGGTCTTCGCCAAGCTTGCCCGGTGGGACCGAACGGGCAAGCACCGCAAGCAACTCGAGAAAGACACAGCGTACTTGATCGAGGGGAATCTTCCGAACGGGCAGTGGACGTACGGCTCGGGTTCTCGCCGGAGTCGCAGCACCCGTGGCGACAACTCCAACAGCCAGTTCGCGGTGCTCGCACTGCGTGAGGCCTACTATGCAGGTGCCAGGGTGCCGCGCGTCTTCTGGAAGAAGCTCGAGAAGTACTGGAAGTCGGCCCAGCAAAACGACGGAGGGTGGCACTACCAGCACGGCGCCGGACAGTCCTACGGCTCGATGACCGCGGCCGGGCTTGCCACCGCCTACATCCTGATGGATGTGTTGCGGTCAGGCACCTGCTGCGGTCGCAGCGCGTACCCCATGGCCGATCGTGGCTTGGCCTGGATGGACCGCAACTTCCGTCCCGACGCCAACCCCGGGCGGCAGCAGCAATGGTGGTTGTACTATCTCTACGGCGTGGAACGCGTCGGGGAAACCTCCGGGGTCCGCTACTTCGGTCGGCACGACTGGTTCCTGGAGGGGGGGCAGGTCCTGCTCGGCCGGTTCGGCGTGGGCCTCGGACGTCCGCCGGAAGACGGACCGATCGGTACCGCCTTCACGCTGATCTTCCTCGCGCGAGGCATGGCCCCGGTTCTGTTCAACAAGCTCGACTACGGCGAGGATTGGAACGCCAACCCCCGTGACGTGGCTCACGTGGCCAGGTACCTGTCCTCGCACAAGTTCGAACGACCGCTCAACTGGCAGGTGCTCGAGCTCGACGCCCCCGTGGCCGAATGGCATGACAGCCCGGTGCTGTTCGTCTCGGTCCGCGAGTTCCCGACCTTCTCGGATGCCCACGCATCGAAGATCAAGGCGTACCTCGACACGGGCGGTACGATCTGGTTTGACGCTGCGTGTGCGTCGTCGGACACGCCCGTCGGTCCGTTTCGCGTCCTCGCCGACCGTCTTTACCCCCATCTGAGCGTACGCCTGTTGCCCCCCGAGCACGCGATCTTCTCCGCGCATTTTCGGATGGCCAAGACGCCGCGGGTCATCGGGCTCAGCAACGGCTGTCGGGAGCTGATGTTGTTCACGGCTGTCGATCCCGCAGTGTCCTGCTCCTGGCAGAAATTCGACTACAAGTCGCAGCCGGAGGCGTTCGAGTTGGCGGGGAACGTCTTTCTGTACGCGACCGACAAGCAGTTTCGCAGCAAGCTTCACGAGCGGTCGACCCTCGCCCGCTCGACCAAGGCGCCCGGGCCGCGCATCCCCGTCGCCCATCTGACGCACGAGCGTGCGCCGGACCCCTGTCCGGGTGCCCTGCAGCAATTGTCGGAGGTCATGCAGGCTCGGGCCGGGATCGGGCTCGACGTGCGCGAGGGGCTCGCTTGCGACCATCCGCAGCTTGCGGACTGCCGGGCCGCATTCCTGACCGGGATCGGAGAGCTCAGCGTGTCGGATGGGGCTCGGCGGGGACTCGTCCGGTTCCTGGACGGCGGCGGCTTGCTCGTCGTGTCCGCGGCCATGGGGGACGAGGCCTTCGCCGCATCTGCCGCGCAACTTGTCACGGGCCTGGCCGGCGAACCGCTCGTTGACGTTCCACCGGACGATACGCTGGTTTCCGGCGCCTACGGCCGACACAAAGGCTTCGACGTGTCTCGCGTGCGGTTCACCCGTGCCCTGCGCACCGAGCGGCCGTCGGACCATGCACCTGTGCTCAAGGGCGTGCAGCGTGACGGCAGGTGGGCGGTGGTCTATACGCCCTACGACTTGGTCAACGGGCTGACGCGGCAGGCACCTTACCGGTGCCGTGGCTACGAGTTGGACGACGCGCTGCGCGTGGCGACCAACATCTTCCTCTCGGCCGTCGACGGGGCGGACAAGGCTGCTCGCGGCGACCGCTGAGGCTACGAATGGACCGGTGGAGGCGCCGCCGGGCGGTTCTGCTACAATCGATGGTTTGCGGGGGTGGCTTCGGAGCGCAGGGTCGGTCGACGCGCCGGCCGTGGCAGCCTGCGTGCAATACCAACCTTACCGGGTCCGGGAGGAATTCAATGATGGGTAGGTGCGCGATGTCAGTGTTGATTGCCGCGGTTTGTGTCGCGTGGTTCGCGACTTCGGCGACGGCGGATACCATCATCCTGAAGAGCGGCCGCACGCATGAGGGTCGCGTCGTCACCGACAGCGGGGGGAAGGTCGTCTTTGAAGTCGAGTCTGGTCGCCTCCGCACGACCCTCAGTTTCGACAAGGGGGACGTGGTGAAGATCGTGCCCGGCACCGCCCCGGCGCCGACTCCCGATTCGGAGGGAACGGCGGCCAAGCGCCCGGAGGCCGCGCCCGCAGCAAAGCCCAAGGCGGGGAAGAAGACGTCGAAGGACAACGGCGGGAGCACGACGGGCCGCGGCAAAGCGTCATCTCCGGACGGCGAGGCGTTTCTGCGCCTTGATCTGCGCTACATCGTCGGTCGGAAGGAGCTCCTGTTTCCCGAGGCCGTGGCGGACGAGGGCGTCGCTCTCGAGCCCAAGCGCGGCCGGGTCTTCATGCAGTTCCCAGTTGCATATCGTCTCACCGACAAGGCGCGGCACATCACACGCGGTCGGTTCAAGGTGCGCACCGACGCAGGTCGGTCCTGCATTCTTCGCGGAATCGTGCTCGATCCAGGGTCCGATCAGGGGGCGCCGTCCGTGCCGTGGACGTCGGAGACCGGCGAGGTTGCGGGCGTCAGCGTCAAGGCGCCGGCGGCCGGTGATCCCTTCTGGGAGCGTGTGACGCCGAAAGAGCGCGAGGGCATCGTCTACGTCGAATGCGCGAATACCTCGCGACCGAAGACGGGGGCGCGCGCCCAACGCGGGGGTCGGTCGAGTCGAGGACGCCAGGGCGGATCCTCGGGTACGAAGTCTCGCTACGATGCACGGACGGCCGACGGGGTGGTGCTGTTCCTTGCGGAGGTTCCGGAGGACGCCGAGTCGTTGGTGTGCATTGTGAAGTCGGACCCACCCGTGTAAACGAACGGGCCCCTCGGGTTGCTGCGCCGCCTTGTTGTGTATGCCGCCGCCGATCCGGCGGCGGTCGCCGCTCTGGCCACGGCGATCCCGTCGGCGGAAGGCCCGATCGCGCAGGCCCTGGTCGGCAAGCTGGCCCGGGTAACGCCGGACGCCGCGACGCTGGGAGTGTGGGCTCAGGGGTTCGTTACCGCGCTTGGGCATGCAGACACGGATACGCGAGCCGCGGCCTGGGATGTGCTGCTTACCGGAGAAAAATCGCTCAAGAAGGAGATCGGCGATGCCGTTGCGGCTGCCGAGGCGCCGGTCGTGTACGAGGCGATCGTCGCGGGCGCGACCGAGGAACTCGCTCGGGCCGAGGTCGCCGACAAACCAACGGGTACCATCGAGGGGCTCACCATCGTGCCCTCGAAGCTGCCGCATTCGACCGCCCGCCCGAACACGTTTGCTCTACTCAACGCGGCGCTCCGGGGAAAAGCTGCCGGCGATGGCCAGGCGGGCGTTGACCTGATCTTTGAGAATGCTACCCAGGAGGCGGTCGCGGCTCTCGCCAACGTGTCTCTCCGCGTTCAGGGGACGACGATTCAACGGCTGGGGAAGACGTCGAATCCGGAACTCAAGGTGCCCGTGATCAAGACACTCCTCGTGGCTCCCGACCCGACCCTCGTCCAACCGCTGCTCAAGGCGGCGGCTGGCACACCGATCCCCATCGAGGACGCACGGGATCCGTTCATCACGGCGCCATTGCGTGTCGAGGATCCCGTGGCCAGGACCCTGCTCCTGACGGCGCTGGCGAGGGCGCAACTTGGGCCGGTGTTCGAGAGCTCGGAGATGCAGCAGGTGCTCACGACGGCTGCTGGGCCGGAGAGCGATGCACGCACGCAGTTGGCTGCGGTGGAACTCGTCGCGCGGCATTGGCAGCCCGAAGGCAGTCTCCCTGCGCCCGGCATGCTTGCCGGGCGGCGCGGCGGGCGCGGCGGGCGTGGCCGCGGAGCCAAGGGCGACACGGTTCTCGACCGCCTGATTCGGTCACCGGACACGGCGCCGAACGTTGCCGTGGTGGCAGCGAGTATCCTCGTGGTCAAGGGGTTCGCCGGGCCGGCGGCAGAAGCGACGATGAGCCTCGAGGCGGTTGAGCGGCAGGCCGAGATCGTCAAGGGCGTCGGGCTCGGCGCGGCACCGATCGGCCCCCGTGCCGGTGCGTACCTGGCTGCGTTCGCCGGCTCCGAGGAAGCGGCCGTTGCCGAGGCGGCCCAGGCGGCGATCGACAAGCTCCTTCAGGCCACGCCGTCGGCTGAGCGGTGGCGCCTTGCGTCCGAGTTCAAGTTGCACCTCGACTGCGAGGGCGTCGTCCGCGCCGGCCTCGAGGGCGATGAGGAGTCGGCGGAACTGATCTCACGCGTCCTCGCGGCTGCGGCTTCGCTTGATGCCGCCGAGGCCGCGGGGCTCGCGGCCGCGACGGGTGAGGAGGATCGAAACGCCTACCTCGAGGAGATCGCGTACACTCGGGCCGAAAAGCCCGTGGGCGACTACAGGGTGGTCATGTACGCCGACGTGCAGGGGCCGCCCGATGCGCAGGGCACGGCCGGTGCGGCTCGCGGAGGCAAACGCGGCGCAAACGTCCGCTACGACGTGCCGCTGGACCTCGGTTCGGTCCGGGTCGTCGGCGCCGGCGAGGACGCGTTCGAGATGATCGTGGGCCAGCAGAAAGTCGGTCTCAAGGTTCAGAGCTCGCGTAGCGGACGCCGGGGCATGTCGATCCGGGCGACTATGGAACTCGATGCCAAGCCGTTGATCGCTCTGGCGCTCGGCCGGCTGGCGGCTGCACCCAAAGCCGGGTCCGGCGGCTTGCTCGGCAAGCTTGGCTCCCTGATCGGCGGCGGTGCTGACGAGAAGTCTGCGCCCGGGCCCGTACCAGTGCCCGCGGCCGTACTGGCCGAACTCAAGCTGCCGGCCGCGAAGCTCAACTACGTGATATTCGGGCGGTGGCAGGGCGAGATGAGTTTCCGCAACACGCAATCGAACGCTGCCTTGCCGTCCTGGCCCTTCCAGAAGGCGCGGATCGTCCTCGAGCGCGTCAAGGGCCCCGCTGCGAAATAGCGAGATGCCCCTTGCCGGGGCAGAGTGATCACCAGCTTGACACACTTCGACCCTACCGATCTGCACCATCTTCGCCGGTACCTCGCGGCCACCGGTGAGACGCTCAAGCCGCTGACCGCGCGGCGGATTCACGTCGCCGAGGATGCGCTGGACGGGCTGGGTGAACTGGTTGCCGTCGAGGCTGCGGGCGCGCGGCCGATCGTTCTCGTCATGGATCGAACGCCCATACTGCGTGACGGCGGGCCTGCCAAGCCCCAGGCCGTTGCGGCGCTGCGGGCGGTCGGCGGCGCTGCCGTGCAGACCATCGAGTTGGGCGAACCGGACAAACCCCCGCACGCTTCCCTGACCCTAGCCGAGACGGTCTCGAAGCAACTACCGTCCGGGGCGCTGGTGGTCTCCATGGGCTCGGGGACGATTACCGACGTGACCAAGCA
Source organism: uncultured Planctomycetales bacterium (assembly GCA_964391465.1). GTDB lineage: Bacteria > Planctomycetota > Phycisphaerae > UBA1845 > CAYMME01 > CAYMME01. The sequence goes on along the minus strand of CAYMME010000046.1, from coordinate 16,505 downwards.
CGCGGTGCATCTGGCCGAAAGCGACGCCGACGCCGGAATGACGCTGATCTGCTGTCCGACGGCGTGCACGGTGACGGCCTACACTTCCACGATGACCGTACTGACCGTCGATGGCGTGAAACGGACCTCGCCGTCGCGCGGCCCCGACGTAGTGTGGGCCGACTTGCGGCTCATCGCCGAGGCGCCGCGCCCGCTGACGGCGGCCGGATTCGGCGACATGATGGCTCGTTGCGTGGCCGCCGGCGACTGGTACCTGGCTCATCGAGTCGGTCTGGACCCTGACTTCTCGACCGTGCCGCTGGATCTGCTCGCCCATTCCGAGGCGATGCTGTTCGAGCACGCGGCGGCGATCGGACGCGGCGACCCCGCCGCGGTGCGTCACCTCGTCGACGCCTTGCTGCTGGCAGGTGTCGCCATGTCGGTAGCCAACCAGACGGCGCCGATCTCCGGGTGGGAGCACACGATTTCGCACTACCTCGATTTGCGCCACCTGACGACCGACCGGCCCCTCGGGCTGCACGGGGCGCAGGTCGGCGCAGCGTCGCTGATTGCCGCCCGTGCGTACGCCGGACTGCTCGATGACGCATCCGTCGGCGAAGGGCCGGCACCCTCGGCCGACGAGACCGCGGCTCGACAGCAAATCGAGAATCACTTTGCAGGCTTCGGGGCCGGCGACCGAATCGTGGCCGAACTGTGGCGGGACTACCAGGCGAAGTGGGAGCAGTGGGTCCACGACCCGGAGGCGATGCGTCGCTTCCGTGACGGGTGGTCCGGCGGGACGCTGCGCGAAGACCTTCGTCGTTTCGTGCGTGAGCCCGAGCGCATCGCCCGCGCTCTCGACGAAGTCGGGGCTCCGCTTGGTCTCGCCGAGTCTGCCGGATGCGACCCCGAGGCGGCCCGCGACGCCGTCCGGTTCGCCCATCTCGTGCGCCGACGGTTCACGCTCGGCGATCTTCTCGCCTCGCTCGGTTGGTGTGACGGTCCGCGCGTGGATCGGTGGATGACCGGCTCGCCGACCTGACGCGAACGGCCGCTCGTGAAGGAACGCGCGGATCGCAGGCGGTTGCCATGTCCGCATCGATGCCCACCGCCACCATCGCCGTCGGCCGACTCTGCCTCGTTCTCCGGTCTTGTATCGCAAGGGCATTCGTGGTAAATAGCCTGCGTGATCCCGTTGCGGCGACGTTGCCGTTCTGGACACGCTCGGTCCCGCCGCCTGGAGGGGGTGTGCTGCATACGGGCCGGAACTCAGGCAAAAACCCATGGTTGGCTGGGGCGTCCAACGCCCTGCGTAAAGGAGTGTATCTGATGAGCACCTGCATCCGATCGTCTGGACTGGCCGGACTCGGCGTCCTGTTCGCCGCTTCGGTCTCGTTCGCGGCCACCCTCAAAGAGGTGGAGAAGAAGATCGCCGACTGCATGGCCCGGCACAAGACCGTGCAGTACGAGAACACTTTCACGCAGGACGTGAAGGCGCAAGGGTTCGAGACCAAGTCGGAGGGGAAGTCCACGGGCGAGTACAAGCGGAAGGGCAAGAACGTCTATCTCTCGCGCGTCGACATGAAGTCCCGGACCCAACGGAAGGTTCAGGGGCAGCCGGAAGAGAAATTCGACAGCACGATGCAGATGATTCAGGACGAGAAGTTCGCGTACACGCTGAGCGTGCAGGGCGACCAGAAGTCGGCCTTCAAGACCAAGGTCGACCCGAAGACGCACATCAGTCCGTTCGATGTCGCGGCGATGTTCAAACTGCAGCGCAAGAGCTTTGATCTCGCGCTGCTCCCGGACGAGACCGTCGACAAGCGTCCGGTCTACGTGATACAGGCCAATCCGAAGCAGCAGTCCGCTGGCGCCCGGATGACGGGGAAGTCGGTCACCTACTACGACAAGAAGAACGGCATGGCCCTCAAGACGGTGGCGTACGATGCGTCGGGCAAGGTGATGATGACCTCGCTGACGACCAAGGTCAAACTGGACGGCGATATCAGCGACGAGCGGTTCGTGTTCAAGGCTCCGCCGGGCGTGCAAGTCATCGACGCGACTCAGACCCAAGGGCAGCCGCAGCCCGCGGCCGGAAGGGCCAGCAAGTCCGAGACCAAGACCGAGAAGTCCGCTGAGAAGCCGGCCGAATCGGCCAAGGAAGAGAAGAAGAGCGAGAGCAAGCCGAAGAAGAAAAAGAAGCGTGGACTCGGGGGGTTGCTCGACAAGCTCAAGTGACTCCGCCCGCGGTCGGCGGGGATGCACGCGAGGCGTCGAGCGCTGTCAACGCAGCAGGATGAGGTCCGACGCGGGCAAAGCCCGCACAGAGTCGTCGATCTTCCGGGATTCCTTCTGGGTGATCAGCAGCCCGAACGGCGCATTGTAGTGCTCCTTTGCGCAGAAGGCGCGAAGTCCTTTGGCATCCTCGCGGCTCAGCGGTCCGCGCCGATATTTCACTTCGATTGGGATCCGCTTCAATCCGATCGTCACGACGAAATCGACCTCCGGCTCGTTGGGTCGCTCGGGGAACCACGCAAGCTCCAGGCCAGGGATGCCCATGAGGTAGTACCCGAGCACGCTCTCGATGACGTGGCCGGCGAGCGTCGCGGTCGCTTTCTGTACGGCGGCCAACTCGCCCGGAGCAATGGGTACGGTTTCCTGCAGCCATGCATTGCGCACGAAGTGATCGCACAGGCAGAGCTTGGCCGGGTGCGACTGCTTCTTGAGTAGCAGTTCCAGGGGCGGAACCTCGTGCACGAGCATGGAGTCCACGAGGAACCGTACGGATTCGGCCACCATTTTCTCGGTGACGCCGAATGGAAGGATGCTTGCGATCTCCTCTGCAATCCGCCGTGCCCTGACCGCTTGGCCCGCATAGCGGCACACGAGTCGGAAAACCTCCTTCACGAGGTCCCGTTCCGGGCCTTTCTTGCCCTCTGTGACCACGGGATCATGCTCAATCGTCCGCTTGACGACGGTGTCGACGACATGCTGAGCCAGTGGGCCGACCTCTTTGCTGCCCGTCTTGTGGCAGCGCGGGTATCCGCCTACGCGAGAGAATGCTGCGAAAGCAAGATCCAACGCCTTGCGATGCTTGTTGCAGTGTGCCTGGAGCCCTGCCCAAAAGTCGTCGCGGGTCCAGTCTTCCAGCGGCGTGTCGGGTGCGAAGGGCGGGAGCTTGCCAAGCCCTCTGATGCCGGCGATCTCGTAGAGCCTCAGGGGTCCAAGCTCAATGATGGACAAGCGTCCAGCCAGACTGTCGCGCTCCCGGACGATCCGGAGGGCCGAGCTGCCGGTGACGAGCACCCGGGCCGCCGTGTGGTCGACCAGCGCCTTGAGTTGCGGCGACCAGCGCGAAAGATTCTGAAGCTCGTCGAACATCAGGTGGATGTGCTGCCCGCGCCGTGCGACGGCGTTGATTGGTTCGCAGAGCACGTTCTCCTCATACCACCGCACGATGCTGTCTACAGGATGTCGCAGTCCGCCCAAGGCCGGGACATCGTCGAACGAGATGCGCAGGATGTGGGCGGGCGGAACGTGGCGAATCAGCAGCAAGTGCTCGATGAGCTGCTCCTGGATCGTCGTCTTGCCGACTTGCCTGGGCCCGCGAATCGCGACGACCGGGGCGATGCCGGAGTCAAGCCGCGTCAGGGCTTCGTCGAACGCCCAGCGGCGGAAACGCTCGGGGGGACCCGTCGGATGCCCTCTCCACCAAGGATTGGTTCGTTCCAGATACTGCACAAGCTCCGGCGCCAGACCGCCGAGCGGGGCCGCATCGAAGACCGGCTTCGGCTTTCGTGACTGCTTCGCCACCCGCGAGACGGCCCGCCAGAACTCGTGCTTCGAAAGCTTGTGGCCGGTCAGCTTGATGAATTGTCGATGTAGCGCGTCAAACCTTGGCGTGTAAGGAAGTTGGCCCCGGTTGCCGATTCCATCCGGAAACAGCCGCAGCAGTTCGAGCTGTTGCTCGTGCGGTAACGACGGCGTCCGCGGCGCGCGCTTTCGTCTCAACCCGCCCGAAATGGCCTCTCCCTTGCCTATGCTGGATAGTGCTTGCCAGACTTGGGCGTCGTCCCATTCGAGTTGTGTTCGCTTCGTGAATGCGGCCCTCAGCCCATCGAAGTCGGCGGTGTAGGGAAGCGCGTCCCGTGGGAGCGGGCACTCTCTCAGCAGATCGATGACGACTGCCTTGACGGTCTCCGAGTACTTGACCTGTCTCTTTGGTGAAGCGAAGGTCAGCCTCCTTGGCTCGGCATCGTGCCGATTCGTGCCGCCTGGGTAGTATATCGGTCTGCCAGTTGGTGGGGCAACGCTTTTCCGGTTCGCGCGGATCCCTCCTCATCGCGGCGACTGCTGCGATGCGATCTGGGCTATTTCTTCGCACGCAGTCGGATGTTGCGGAAGCTCACCACGTCGCCGTAGTTCTGGAAGCCGATGTGGCCGACCTTGGCTCGCTGGGCCAGGTTGTTCTTCTCGTCCTTGTCGGCGCTGAAGTTGGTCTTGACGATGCGGTGGCCGTTGAGCCACACTTCCAGACGGTTGCCGTGGCAGTTGACCTCGATGTGGTTCCACTGCCCGGCCGGTTTGACGTGCTTGCCCTTGGGCGGCTGCTTGCCGTAGAGGGCGCCGGTCTTCTGCCAGTCCTTCAGCTTGCCCTTGTAGCGGTCGCCGTCCTCATCGATGATCTGCAACTCCATGCCGGAGTAGGCCGGGTTGCCCTCGCGCGTGGCCCGGATGCAGATGCCGCTGTTGGCGTCGGTCTCGTACTTGAAGTCGAGCTTGAGATCGAAGTCGCCGTAGGTCTTCTCGGTGACCAGCCATCCGCCCTTGGGCTTGCCCGTGCAGACGAGAACGCCGTCCTCGACCTTCCAGGCCTCGGTCGACGTGCCGTAGCCTTCCCAGCCCGTGAGATCGCCTCCGTTGAACAGCGGTTCTGAGTCCAGCTCCTTGATGCGAACGTTGCGGAACGCAAACTTGTGCTTCTCGGCCTGGAAGCCGATGTGGCCGGTCTTGCGCTTCAAACAGCCCTTGTGCTTGTTGACCGCCTTGCCGTTGACCTTGACCTCGATCGTCTGGTCGCGGCAGGTGATGTCGTAGGTGTTCCAGTCGCCGGGTGGGTTGAACGCCTCGGCCGGCTTCGATCGCTTCGCTCCGACGACGAGACCGACCTGGTCATGGCGCATGTTGACCTGGCTCCTGTACTTGGGCCAGGGCGTGTTGCCGTCGTTGGCCGTACGGACAAAGACACCGCTGTCGAAGCCTTCCGCCTCGGCCCGCCATTCGACGTGAAGCTCGAAGTCGGTGTAGCGGGCATTGCTGCGCAGCCAGCCGAAGCCGCCGGCGATCTTGAGCAGGCCGTCCTCGACGACAAACTGCGCGTCGCCCTCGACCGTCCAGTCGCTCAGATCCTTCCCGTTGAACAGCGACACCGAGCCGTCGTCCGCCGCCGTTGCCCCGGTCGCGGTCAGCAGCAGGCCCAGCCCACACACGCAGCACAGTTCTCTCAGACGCATCGTTGTCTCCTCCAACCGTGATCTCTTCGTCGCGGGACGCATGTCCCGATGGGACGCGGGGATTGTAACCGAGGCCCAAGCGCAGCGGAAGCAATGCGCTTGCCTGTCGTCGATCGTCTGGTTGCGGTAGCATACCGGTCAAGCGTGTGACAAGTGAAAAACGTCGGACCACGACGAGGCGAACCGGGAGTCGGTGCGCGTCCGTCGATATCACGGATTGGAGCCGAACAGATGAGGCAATCGTTGGGAGTCGCTTGCGGACTGCTGTGGGCGGCTACAAGCGTCGGGGCGATGGCGGCAGGCGAAGTCGCTCACGCCCGGGACACCGACGGCGATGGACTGACCGATGCGGTCGAGGAGCGACTGGGTACGAACAAGGATGTTCGAGAGCAGTTGCAGAGCCTCGGCGAGTACCCGGCGAACCGAAAGGAGCAAGCCGAGTTGGACATTGTCCGTGTGGACTTCGGCAACGTCGCGAAGAATCGCTGGTTATGGGCCATCCGTTTCGCCGAACCGTACACGCTCGAGAACGCGCAACTGATCGTGTACCTCGACGCGGACGACGATCGGACGACCGGCCGGAAGGAACTCGGTTGCGAGTGGATGCTCAGCCACCGGGGCGGCCGGGCCGGGGTTACCGCTTTCGCCCCGGACGGTAGCACGCGTGCCGCGCGGCCTCCGCGCGTGGCCCTGGCGGACGGCGTCCTGTACATCTGCCACGACGCCGTGATCAGGCAAGCGAAGGGTCGGTCGGTATTCCGTTTCAGCGTGTTGTCGGAGACACAGACGCCTCACACGGGTGTTGACAGCACCGGCTGGTCGCGAGGCGCCGGGCCTGCGAATTCAGATCGAGAGAAGATCATCCTTCTGGACGACTTGGAGTCCGACGAGAACTTCGAGACGACGGAAGGTTTGGACTTGATATGGAAGCTCCAGGCGGACCCCGCCAATGTCGTCTTCTCCAGCCCGAAGGCGGAACTGCACGGGCTGAGGTATTACCACGCGGAGTACCGCTGGCCGGCAGTTCATGGCAAGAGCGGTAGTCTGACCGTGACCGTTCCGCGCGCCGGCAAGTTCCACCCGGCGGTTGTGGTTTACGATACCACCGGCCGTGAGGCCTACGAAGTACGAATCGACGACAGGCGGATCGGGCGTTTCGTTGCCGCCCATGACGACCGGCGGCAGCGGGTTTACTTCCATGGCGAGCCGGTGACGTTCCAGGGGGGCGAGAAGCTCACCGTACGCGTCGGCGGGGTCGGATCCCATATCACCGAGGACGTGCTCCTGTTGGCCGAGAGGCCTCCGGTGCAAAGTCGCCGATTCGAAATCCGTCAAGTGCAAGCCGCATACGTGAGACGCGATGGAGCGGACCAGATCCGCCTGACGTGGATCACAACCTGGCCCGCCGTCTGCACGGTGGAGTACGGTGCGTCGGCGAGTCGGCCCGAGAAGGCTATGGAGAAGGCTCCCCGCGCCAATCATCGCGTCTATCTGAAGAACGTGCAGAGGGGCAAGGCCTGCCACTACCGCATTGTTGCCTCGACTCCCGAAGGCAAGAAGGTCCTCGGCGAGAGTGCCAACATCCTTGTCAAGCCTCCGGACTCCATGGCTGGCAGCGCCCGCCGCTCGCGTCTTCCGTTGACCGTCCAGAACCCGCACGACTTTGCGGTGTCGCGGTTTCCCGTCACCTCGGGCGTTCCCTTCTCCGAAGGCGAGCTGGGCGATGCGGAGCACGTTCGACTGCTCGAGGCTGGCGGCAGGCCGATCATGATGCAGTCCGAAGTCGCGGTCAGGTGGGGTGACGGCAGTGTCAAATGGTTGCGCGTGTCCTTCCTCGCCGCGCTCGCTGCGCGGGCGGTCCATCACTACACACTGGAATACGGCAACGAGGTCAAACGGGAGTCAGCGGCGACCACAATCGAAGTCGCACGGCGCGGCAGAGACCTCGAGGTCGACACTGGCGTGCTGCAGGTCCGGTTCGATGCGGCAGAGTCCGGCTATCCGACCCGGATCGCATTCGACGGGAACAGCGACGGAACGTTCGGCGACGAGGAGATTGTGACGACTGAAGACTTGATGTTCAGTGAGGCCGTGGACGCAGTCGGTAACATCTACACGACCAGGTCTCAGTGCGAGCGTATTGATCTCGAGGAGTCCGGGCCGGTTCGTGCAATTGTCAGAACCGGTGGGCACCACCGGTCGGATACGGGTGGGGAATTCCTTACGTACGTCAACCGTTTCGTTTTCTACGCGGGTTCGCCTTTCGTGCGCATCTACACCACGTGGGGGAATGATCGTGAGGAAGCCGAATTCACGAGCTTCGAGCGCATCGGCCTGCGAATCCCGCTCGCGAATCCGCCGAAACGGCGGTGGGCGGTTGGTCTCGGTGGGAGCCAGACTGCCGAGGGCCAGGATAATCTGAGCATTCGCCAACTTCGTGACGACAAGTTCGATCTCCTTCCCCCAGCCACGCCCGGCATGGCGACTGAGCGTGCGGACGGCTGGGTTGACGTCAGCCAGGGCAAGTGGGCCGTTGCCGCTGCCGTGCGAGACTTCTGGCAGCTCTATCCCAAGGGTTTGCGGATCACGCCGGAGGGTCTGGCCATCGATCTCTGCCCGGACTTCGCCGACGGGACGTACGACGGCTGCACAAGGCTGGACGAGATCAAGCTCTACTACTATCTGATGAAGGGGCTGTACAAGGTGCGGCGCGGAGTCGAGAAGCAGCACGAGTTGATGCTGTACTTCCATCGAGCGGCGGTGGGGACGGATGGGCAGCAAATGGCCCGAGTGTTCCAGGATCCGCCCATTGCCGCGTGCACACCGGATCGGTACTGCGGCACGAAGGTGTTTGGCGAGATCCTTCCCGCGACGGCGGGTCGGTCGCCGGAATACGAGAAGGTGTGCGAAACGGTATACGAGAGCACGATGCGCCGCCGCGACCAGGTGCGAACGTTCGGCATGCTCAATTACGGTGACCAATGGGGTGAACGACGTGTGAACTGGTCCAATGGCGAATACGATCATCATCACGCCTTCTTGCTGCAATTCATCCGATCGGGCGATCGGCGGTGGTACTTCCTCGGCGAGAAGGCGGCGCGGCACGCGATCGATGTCGACACTTGCCATTACGGGCCTCGACGGGGCGGGGAGTGGATACACAGTATGGGGCACACCGGTGGTTACTTCACCGCGCAGCACGAGGGGTACGGTATTCCGCGGGGTGGTTTCTCGGTGAGTCACACGTGGACGGAGGGGTTCTGCGACTGGTACGTGCTGAGTGGAGATCGGACGGCACTGGAAAACGCGATTCTCGTGGCCGATCACTACGACGGCGCGCACCTGAACCACTACGACTTCACGAACTGCCGCACCAACGGCTGGCACCTGCTGTTGACGCTGGCCGTCTATCGCGTGACCAACGATCCCTACTATCTCAACGCGGCCCGCATTATTGTCGAGCGGACGTTGGAGCGGCAGACGCCCGGGGGTGGCTGGCACCGGCAGATGGTGCCCGGCCACTGTCACTGCACGCCGCGGCATCGCGGGGAGGCGAACTTCATGCTCGGCGTATTGGCCAACGGGCTCGAGGAGTACTACCGAGTCGCACCCGACCCGCGCGTGGCCGAGGCGCTCATCGGCGGGGCGAAACAGGCGATCGAGGAGCTGTGGGTCGACGAGGCGGACGGGTTCCGGTACACCTCATGCCCGAAGATGAAGGGCTATACGGCCAACAACGACATGACGGCCGAACTCCTTTTCGTGGCCCATGAACTCGGTGGGGACGCGAAGTTCGCCGAGGTTGCCATGCGGGCCATGCGGGCCGCGTTTCGAGACGGCATCGGCTCCATCGCCCACCTGCGATGGACGCCGCACATCATCCACCAAATGGATCGCGTCACCCGCGAGAAGGCGGACGGTCGATCCGACCCATAGTGCCCTGCCGTGGAGTGTGGGCTCTGACGCCCTGCGGGCGCGGCCGCTGAGAGCCGGCTTCGCAGCCGTGGGTCCCGCGCCGACGGGATTTGCCCGGAAGCAGTTGCCGGTACCTACTCGATCCAGCCGCCCAGTGAGCTGAGGGGAGTCCACTTTCCCTCTTTCATCTGGAAGAGGTAGCTGGCACCGCCGTGGTTGAGGTTGAGCGACACATACATGTAGTTGCCGGCGACAATCCACTGCAGCGATCCGTAGGCGAGCGAGCGTTCCGACCGAGGCTTTGGCCGTTCGATGAGCTCCGCATCGTCTGGATTCTGGGCCGACATCTCTCGCAACGATCCGTCTTCGCTCTTGTAGAACAGGTATTGGCCGTGGCCGGTGTTCAACACCGCGCCCTTCATGTCGCCCAGCCGCACGTGATCCGGAAAACTGCGGTCGGCGTCGCGCAAGCGCGTTCCGTGGAACGCGAACCGTAGCAACCGCTTGGCGGCGACGACGTTCTTGCCCGTGACCTGCGACGCTCGCGGAAGCCTGTGGTCGTGCGTGCGGTATATCAGGGTGCCGATCGCCGCCGCCGCCTCGTGCACCACCTGGGGATCCGTCGATTCGTTGACCAGTTTGTCAAGGAACGGCAGGTACGCGCGGTCTTCCTGTTGCCCGATGACACCGAGTACGCGAGTGCGGTCCTTTCCATCGACGCGCCGGCACAACGCTTCCAGTCGCTCGCGCGTCCCCGGGGCGCCGATGTCCTTGAGCGCCTTGCTAACAACGCCGTGGGGCACGGGCCGCTTGGCAAACAGGTCTTCCAAGACCGCCGGGACACCGGAGTAGTCGCCGAGTTTGGCCAGCGCGCGAGCAGCGTAGAGACGGGAGTAGCGGTCGTCCGTCTTCAGCAACGCTTGCAGCACCGGCTTCGCGGACGGATCAGGGTAGGCTTCCATCAGCAGCAGCACGTCCTTTTGCGGCCCCTCGTGGTGCTCGGCGACCGGAGCCGCCTTGGGGAGTATGCGTACGAGTTGCTCTCCTAGCGCATCTCCCCCGATCGACTCGATGGCTTTGCGGATGGCGTAACGAGTGTTGTGGTTCGGCATCTCGACGAGCTTCTTCAGGAGCGTCGGTTGCAGGGTGTCCGCTCCGGCAAGCTTCGCCAGCGCCGTGGCCGCGTGCTGCTCGGTACCATCAGAGGGAGTCACGAGCCATTCGAGAACCGGCTCGAGCGCACGTCCGTCGCCCGTGTCTCCCAGCGCGCGCAGGATTCGCCGTGCCCAGCCCGTGTTCTCGCTACGACTTTGTTCCAGCATCTCGAGCAAGACGGGCGCGGCTCGCGGGTGGCCGGTTCTCGCCAACGCGCCGACGAGGTCAATGGTGTCCGGAAGCGCATGGTGCGCGCAGAAATCCAGCAGGAAGTCCGTCGCATCGGGGCGCCCTTTCACGGCCATATTGTGCATGGCTCGGATGCCCGCCTTCTTCAACTCCGGATCGGAGTGCTTGGCCGCACGTGCCAACACCGGGTAGACCTCGGGGTACTCCAGAAAGCCGGAGAGGAACTGGATGATCTCGGGATTGGGCGAGTCTTCCGCCCGGTTCAAGGCCCTCGTGAGCCCTTCGCGGCGACGTTGCTCTTCGGTCAGACGGCGGCCACGCTGCCACCAGGTCCGCCATACGTCCGCCGGTGTTGCGGATGGCCCTGCGGCAGCGAGCATCTCCTTCGCTTCGGCTTCGGACATGTGGGCCAAGGTCCGCAGACGCGTGTCGGCCCAAAAGCGGATGTGATCGTGGTGGTGGCCCCTGAGTTCGATCAGAAAGTCGAGGCAGTCGAGGCCCAAGCGCAGGACCATCGCTGCGGCTTCCTGTCGAACTGAGACGACTGGATCGTCGATGAGCCCGGCGACCAACTCGCGGGACGGGAGTCGTCCGGTCCGGTTGAAAGACGAAACGCCGAGGAGCCGCAGCGTCTCATCGCGGGAGCGCACCAGGGCCGTGAAGTCCCGGATCGCCCGGTTGGGGTCGACTCCGTGCAGTGCACGAGCGAGATGAGGATGAAGGCCCCCGATGACTATGTGCTGTAGGTAAATAGGATGAAGAACGTCGTACGAAGTCGGGGCTCCGACGTTGCCGAGGGCGTCCGTTGTCCAGCGCAGGCGCCGAAACCGCCCTTCGATCTTGGCGTACGCTGCCCTGAACGCGGGCGTCTGCCCTTCCTTCTTTGCACGCCTGATCAGCCGCTCCGCCTCGCCCGCGACCGGTGCGTCTCGACGGAACGCCGTGAGAAGGATCTTGTTCGTTTCGGCCGGAGGAAGACGGGGTATCACCTTCGTGCCGAACCGATACCGCGCCCTGTTGTCGATGCTCTCGAACTTGGCGTAAAGGAACGAGATGGATTCGATCCCGTGGCCGACAAGATCGTTGACAATGGTCTCGGGCGGCGGGTCGGTTCGCGCTTCCGCAAGTCGTTGGAAACAGCGCGACAAGCTCTCCGGTTGAGCCGCGACAAGTACCGGCGCCGTCAAGTGGCCCGCCAGTAGGCTGCACATCCATGTAGTCGCGAAGTGTATTCTCGACCCTTTCGTCGCCCCGGCCGGTGATCCTTGGTTCATCATCCAACGATCATCTGGAATTTCCCATCTGTCACACCTCGGACCGTAATCGTACCTGAATGAGCCAACCGATTCAAACGAAAGCGGCCGTGCTTACCGTGCCGCTCCTACGTGCCGTTCTTGCGCCCGCCCGCGCCCGAATGATGATGCCCGCTAGTTTGGGTGCAGCAGCAACGTCTGCTTCATGAATCGCGGGGGCAAGCTGGACCTATCATGCCGTCACGAGCGCTTCATTTGGGCAATCCGGATCTGAACCGCGGACCTTCACACGGCGATTCGGCCTAGCAGCTTCGTGGCCGCGTTGGTGAGCACGCGGGCGGCTTGGGGCTTGAACGGCGGCAGGTCGACAATCTTCGGTACGACAGTGGCGGCGTACTCACCGGCCTTGTAGGCGTTCGGGTCGGTGAGGTATCCGATGAGGTCATCGGCGTCACCGACGGCCAGTGTGTGGGCGAACGGCGAGTCGCGCCGGATCTCCAGCCCATAACAGCTATACAATTCGGCCGGATGGAACAGAAGAGCCACGTCTCCGAGCTGCAGGACCGAGAGTCGGACGCCGAGCGAGTCCTTGGTCGTGTCCCACTTGGCCGCGCTTTCCGCCCACGCGGCGGAAAACCCCGCGTCGACCCACTCGCCGCCGGTGCACTTGGACGGATCGCTACGGTAGCGGTCAAGCTGATCCTTCAGCAGGGCCATGTCGAACGGAATCCGCACGTCCGCCCCGGCGAGGCGTATGCCATTGACCTGCACGGGGGCCGCGTGGTTCACGACGTGATGTAATACTGGATGGACGGCCGCCAAGACGTCCTCCGGTTTGCCGATCCAAGGCTTGCCGGGCCCCGGATTCACATCACCGGCATGGCCTTGCAGGTAGGCCGGCATCAGGTTCCGTTGTGCCTCGAGTCGGTCGTGCACGAGGCCGGGCCAGTCGGGCCCCGCCTGTTCATCGGTGTAGCAGACCGGGTGGCAGGAAAAGTGATACCACACGAGCTCTCGTTTGGGCTTGGCCCGCACGAAGTACATCGCGTGCAGGGTCGTGTCGAGCCAGCGGTCGGCGTCGGTCGAGTCTTTCGTGAACTCGGCGTCTGTCCTCCACGACTTGGTGGTGCGGTTGAAGTTGCCGCCCACCACGCGGTCCTTGCCGATGTAGAGATCCGCAGCGGCAAGATCGCTCTTGGCCAACACGACGGCTTCGACGACCCGCTGCTCGACCGAGGCCATGTAGTCCTGCGACACGCCGCCCCACTGTCGAAACGGCAGGAGCGTCGGCATCGAATGCGTGTGTGTCGCGCAGATGCGCACATGCGTGGCCGGGATCGAAGTCCGTTCGGCAACGCGCGCCCGCACACGGCCGGCGAACCGGCGTGAGACCGCGCACATGTCCAGCGAGACGATGGCGGCCTCGGTGCGTCCGTGGCGCAACACGAGCGCTCGCGCCACGGCGGGCTGCCGAACGCCCTCGACCATGCGTTCCTTCCCCTTTGCGCGGTGGAAGCCGGCCAGCTCGATCCCCAGGGGCGGCGTGATGTCGACGACACCCTCGCCGGCTTGGAGATGTCCTGGTCCGCCGGGGGCGCCGGCCGGTACCCCTGGGGCGTCCGTGCGTTCCGCCTGATTCCGGGTGCGATTCTGACTCTCGGAAGCGATCGCCGAACCTCCGTTGTCGTGCTGCGTCGGCCTCGGCCTACTCTTCTTCTTCGTCCTCACCGGCGGCGGCCCGGGCCGTTGCCTTGGTCACCTCGTCGGCGGGCAGGATCAGTCCTCTGGTCACATCCTGCATCTGGGATCGCTGGCCCATCGGATCTCCGGCCATTTCTCCATCATCCGGGAGTTGCAGGACCATGAAGCCCGCAATGCGTCCGTCGAGCGTGAACACGGGGGTACCCACGGCGCCCGCGAGGGCCCCGGCTGGCACGTACAGCTTCCGCGGCTTGGCGGTGATGCCGGCGACGCGCCCCTCGCCCATGATGGTCGTGCGATCGAAGTACTTGCCCATCCGCCGTAGCGAGACGAGGCGCTGGCCGGGCTTGGGAGTCGCGCCTTTCGAGAAGTCGACGGCCTTGAGCTTCTTGTCGCCCGGCTCCTTGATCTGAACCCAGGCCAGGTCGAGTTCGGTGTCGCGGGCCAGCACCTTCGCTTCGAGGCCTTCCACGTCGTCCCCGATCAGCACCTTGATGTCGGTCGGCGTGGCGGAAACGTCCCCGCCGCGTCCCCGCGACATCATTTTCAACAGGGGCGCTACGCCGCCGAGCTGCGTGCTCGAGCAGAGCACAAGTCCTTTGGGGTCGATGATCACGCCCGTGCTCTCGGTTTCGGATTCCTGGTCGTACTGGCCCGCCTTGATCTTCAGGACAAACTTGACGGTCACGATGGTCGGGCCCTGTTCGGCCAACAGCTTTTCGTAATCCGCGGGCCCTTCCGCCGAAAGCGGGGCAGACGTGCTCGCCACCGCGAGACAGATGATGAGTGCGGGGATCCAACGCTTCACGCTTGCTTGTTCCGGCATGCTACTGCTCCTTGTTGTCGGGCCGTACTCTTGTCCGGTCCCGACGTACGTCCGGATCGGGCCGGTTCGGCTGGTGGTGTCCAGTATTCCCTGGAAGGTGCAAGACTACTTGTCGTCCTTGCCTTCCGCAGCATCTTCCTTATCCTCCTTCTGCTCCGTGGTGAGTTTCCATTCCGGTTCGATGTACTGGAAGTGCGTCCGTACGCCCCGCAGCACCACGAACACGACGCGTTCGGGCTGTGCTTCGGTGACGGCCTCGACGGCCTTGCGGTAGCTCTTGAGCCCGCGGACCTCGTGCTTGTCGATCTTCTGAACGAGATCGCCGGACCGGATGCCGCCCAGGCCGGCCCAGCCGGCCGATTCGACCGACTGCACGAGCACGCCCTTGACGTCCGTACTCCAGCGGTTCTCGTCGCGGTCGAAGAACGTCAGCGACCGAACCGTCAGCTCGAAATCGCGGTTGCGGTCGCGCCGCGCCTCCTCGGGCGTGATGTGCGTGCGCTCCAGCTTGACCTTGATCTCTCGCGTCTGCTTCTCGTGGAGCACGGTCAGTGTTGCGGTCCCGTCCATGTCGAGGCGACGCACCTGACGCGCGAACAGACCTGCGTCCTGAATCCCGCGCGGTTCGATCTTCTTGCCGTTGAGGGCCGTGATAATGTCGCCGACGCGTAGATCGGTTCTCGCCGCCTCCGTGTTCGCGTAGACGCGAGAGATGCGGTACCCGAGCCCGTCGGGATGGCCGAGGTACTTCGCGAGCTTGGCGATCACCGGCTGGGTGGCGACGCCGATCCACGCCTTGCGGACCTCGCGGGGCGGATCTTCCTCCTCGTCGGGCTTGGGCTTGAGTAGCGTCACGTGATTCTTGCCGCGCCGGTCGAATTCGACGAGCAGATACTCCGGCAGCGGAGAGGTCTCCATGATCTCTTCGTAGCGCGCCACGAATGCGTCAAGGTCGCCCACTGGTTTTCCGTCAATGGTGCGAATCACGTCGCCGCCGCTGATGGGCGGTTCGGCGAGTTGAGCCGAGCTGCCATCGCGAACGCCCGAGATCCAGACCCCCTCCGTGCTGTCGAGGCGCCGGTCGCGGGCCATCTTCTCGGTGATCTCCATCGCGGTCAGGCCCCAGGCGCGAAACGCCGCCTGATCGCCGCGGTCCTTCTGGAGCTTCTCGGTGACGACCTTCGCTTCCACCTGCTTTCCGTCGCGCGTACAGGTCATGGCGATCGTCGATCCCACGGGCAGATCGGCGACTTGCTTCATGAGCGGGGGAACCTCCTCGGGGAAGCGGACCGTCACCGGCTTGTCGTTGATCCGCAGGATGACATCGCCGGCCTGGATGCCCGCCTTGGCCGCCGGTCCGTCTTTGTCCACCGAGTTCACCAGCACACCCTCGGTCAGCCCCGTCTTCTCGATGGACTTGAAGCTGACGCCGATTCGGCTGCGGGTCACCTCGCCGTGTTCGATCAGCGTCTTGGAGACGGCCCGAGACAGGTTGCTGGGAATCGCGAAGCCCATCGCCGCTCCGCCCAACTCGTTGATGCCGACGATTTCGCCCTTGAGATTGACCAACGGACCGCCGCTGTTGCCCGGATGGATCAGCGCGTCGTGCTGAATCCATCGCGTGAACAGGCCCGTGCGTTGTCCCTCGGAGAGTTCCATCTCTCGGCTGGCGCCGGACCCGCGGCCGCCGAAGACCCGTTCGGTGTTCGAGACGATGCCGAGGGTCACCGAACGCGACAGCGCGAGCGGTGAACCCATGGCCATGACGTAGTCCCCGACGCGCAGGTCGTCGGAGTTGCCCAGCGAGGCCACCGGCAGCTTTTGGTTGGGGTCCTCGAGTTCCGTGAGGTCGAGCTTGAGCACGGCCAGGTCGGTCAACGGGTCCTCGCCGATGAGCTCGGCTGCGATCTCCTGCTTGTCGGCGAGCGTGCACTTGAACTTCTTGCCGTCGTCGGTGACGTGGAAGTTGGTCAG
>CAYMME010000045.1:0-26212 GCA_964391465.1 uncultured Planctomycetales bacterium | reverse complement strand
CCCCCCCCGAAGAAGTCAAGCAAAAAGTCGGACGGATCTCATGAAACCATGCCAGTGACAATGGCTCCCAGGAGCCTTCGCGACCGAATCAGGAACCACCGTCGGCACCGGTCCATCGCCGTATTCGCGGACGGCAACATCCATAAGCGCTTCGGCAATACAGGGTTGCAGCGATGCGTGTGCCGAACAGCCTGTGCGCTAACGTCGTCGCATGCCCTCCCCATTCACTGCCGGTACGGCGGGGGCACGCTTGGGTGCAGGAGGATGACCGGGGCTGTTCACGGTCACGCTTGGGCGAAAGGCGGGGGTCCGGCGAGCGTTTCGTATTCCTCGATGACCGATTTGTCGCCGCTGCACACGAGTCCGATGTCACGCTCAATCGTGGGTAGGCGTGTGTGGATAAACCGCCGGGCCACGCGTGCCTTGCGTTCGTCGTCGACGGCCTGGCGAAGCAACAGGTGGCCGATCAGGATACCGGCGGCCGCGTCCACGAGCTTGCGGCCGTAGAGGTCCATGTAGCTCGTGCCCTCCTCCTTCACGACGGCGATGCCCTTGAGGATCAACTCCTTGCCTTCGAGCAGCTTCTGCTTGAGGTCATGCAGCCCGTCGGTGTACTCGAACGCCTCAAGGGTGCCGACGTGTCGCTCGAAGGCGCCGGAGCAGACGCCGCGGACGGCAGCGACGACCTGAAGCTGCGTCGTCCCTTCGTAGATCGTCGTGATGCGAGCGTCGCGCAAGTGGCGTTCCACCGGGTAGTCGGTCATGTAGCCCGAGCCCCCGAGCACCTGCAAGGCGTCGTTGGCGACCTGCACGCACATCTCGGACGCGTAGTACTTGCTCATCGGGGTGAGCATGCCGTTGAGCCGCTTGAGCGTCCGGGCCTCACCCTTGCGCCGCTTGACCTCCGCCTTGTCGGACGGGGTGTCGAACTCGAGCACGCGGAGGTTGTTGTTCTCGAGGTCGCACACGCGGGCGGTCTCGTACACCAGCGCCCGCGTGGCCTCGATGGCGATCTTCATGTCGGTGACCATCTCGGCCACCGCCGGCAACCGCTCGATGGCCACGCCGAACTGCTTGCGCTTGTGCGCGTAATCGCGGGCCACCCGGAAGGCGGCCTCCGCGACGCCCAGCGCTTGCGCGGCGATGCCGATGCGGGCCCCGTTCATCAGGCTCATCACGTAGCGGATCAGCCCGAGCTGCCGGTCGCCGATGAGCTTGGCCGGTGCGTCGTCGTACACCAGCTCGCACGTCGGCGAACCGTGGATGCCGAGCTTCTTCTCGAGGTGGCGTACCGTGATCCGCGACCCGCGCTCGGCGAGGAACAGGCTCAGCCCGCGTCCATCCTTGATCTCCGGCTCGCTGCGGGCGAGGGTAAGGAGCACGTCGCCGCACCCGTTGGTGATGAACCGCTTGACGCCGTTGAGCCGCCACTGGCCGTCGTCGTCCTGCCAGGCCCGCAGACTCACCGCCTGCAAGTCGCTGCCGGCGTCGGGTTCGGTCAGAACCATGGCTCCGGTGAGTTTGCCCTCCGCGAGGCGCGGCAGGTACTCGTCCTTGATAGGATCGTCGCCAAAGGCGTAGATCGTCTCCGCGATACCCTGCAGGCCGAAGATGTTCATCAGCGAGGTGTCGGCCCGGCTGATGATCTCGATGGCCATCGTGTAGACCAGGCTCGGGCAATTCAACCCGCCATATTCCCGCGGCAGCGTGAAGCCCATCAGGTCCGCCTGGGCCAGAGCCTCGAGGTTCTCGCGGACCCCGGGGTGGAGGGTGACCGTTCCGTCTTCGTTGAGCGTGTTGCCCTCGCGATCCACCTGTTCGGCCCGAGGGGCGATCTGGTTGGCGGCCACGTCCCCGACGATGCCCAGGATGCGCCGGTAGTTGTCGATGGCATCGGCCGCGTCGACCGGTGCGTACTCGGCGCCCGGCCCGTCATTCCGCGTGAAGTCGTCTTCCTGAAGCGTCGCGATCTCGGCGAGATCGATGTGCTCGAACAGGAACCGGATGTCCTCGTTGTCGTCGAAGAAGTTCGCCATGATCGTTACGCTCGGTCCTTGATGGCCTTGACCATCAAGGGAATGATCTTGTTCAGGTCGCCCACGAGCCCGTAGTGGGCGACGGAGAGGATCGGCGCCTCGCGGTCCCAATTGATCGCGATGATCTTGGCCGACTCCTCCATGCCCGCGCGGTGCTGGACCGCGCCGCTGATTCCGCAGGCGACATACAGCGCCGGCCGGACCGTGGTGCCGGTCTGACCGACCTGGTGCTCCTTACCGATGAAGCCGCCGTCGACGGCTGCGCGCGACGCGCCCACCGCACCTCCGATGGCGCCGGCCAGTTCGTGAATCCGGTGGAAGTTCTCCTTGCTGCCGACCCCGCCACCGCCGGCCACGATCGTCCGGGCGGCCTTGAGGTTGACCGTGCGCTCGTGACGGTGCCGCTCGATCAGCCGCACGGACAGATCGAACTCCGTGAACTTGACCTTCTCGTCGATGATCTCGCCGCTCCGGTGCGGGTCGCCTTCGCCGAGACGCATCACGCCCTCACGCACGCTGGCCATCTGAGGCCAGCGGTCCGGGTTGATGATCGTGGCGATGATGTTGCCGCCGAACGCAGGCCGAATCTGCAGGAGCAGGTTCTTGTACACCTTCTTGGCCTTGGGTTCGGTGTAGTCACCGATCTCCAGGTCGGTGCAGTCCGCCGTCAGACCGGCCCGCATCTCCGAAGCGACGCGCGGCGCCAGATCGCGCCCGATGGGTGTGGCCCCATACAGGACGCTCTGCGGCTTGTGCTTACTGATCAGTTCGCAAAGGACACGAGCGTACGGCAAGGTGCGGTAGTGCTCGAGCTCGGTGTCGTGCACGTGATAGACGCGGTCGGCACCATGGGCGATCAGTCGGTAAGACAACTCACGGACATTCCATCCGGGCAGAACAACACCGACGCTGACGCCGAGGCGGTCCGCCAATTCCCGCGCCTTGCCGCACAGCTCCAGCGACACGTCGTGGAGCGTGCCGTCCTCCTGCTCGGCAAATACCCAGACTTCACCTTTGGGGTTGGGGGTAATCATATCTATCCCAGAGTGTGTTCCACGATAAGCTCGTGGACCATCTTCCGAATGCCTTCCTCCGTGGGCTCGACTTCCGTGTAACCCTCCTTCGTCAGGACGATTGACTGCACACGATGCACGCGGGTCGGCGAGCCGGACAGCCCGCACCACTGCAGGTCCGCCTCGATCTCGTCGAGATCCCACTGTTCCATCACGAGCTTGTGCATCTGTAGCTGTTCCAGGCGGCGGGCGTGCTCGACTTCTCGCTCCTCTGCGGTCGCGTCGGGCATCGCCGCCTTCACCTGCTTCGTCACCTCGTCGACAGTGCGGGCGCGCTTGTACAGCATGACGCGGCGCGCGGCTGCCGGCCGGGGTGCGTTGGCGGTGTCCAACACGGTGATCAGGAGTGGCAGGCGGGCCTCGAGCACTTCCCATCCGTTTCCCACGTTCCGCCGAACGCGGGTCGTCCGTCCGTCCAACTCGTCGAACCGCTCGAAATAGGTCACCTGGCAGACGCCGAGCTTCTCCGCCATTTGCGGCCCCACCTGGGCCGTGTCGCCGTCAATGGCCTGCCGTCCGCAAAAGACGAAATCGTAGCGCCCGACCTTGCGTACCGCCTGATTGAGAATGTAGCTGGTGGCCAAGGTGTCACTGGCGGCCGCACGGCGATCGGTGATCAGGATCACGCGGTCCGCCCCCCGGTAGAGACACTCCCGCAACACCTCGGCCGCCCCCGGCGGGCCCATGGTGATCGCGGTCACGGTGCCTCCGTGAGCGTCCCGCACGCGCAGAGCCGCTTCCAGAGCGTGCAGGTCTTCCGGGTTGAAGATGGCCGGCAGCGCGGCTCGGTTCACGGTTCCGTCGGCCTTCATCGCCTCGACGGTGATGTTGGCCGTGTCGGGAACCTGCTTCACGCATACAATACTGTCGTAACCCAACGTCCTCTCCACAGGGTACCCCCGCGCATGTCACGGGGACGATACCCGTCGCTTCGGGCGCGGTCAAGCGTCTTGATCGGCACCGAGCCCGCACCTACACTGACCCGCTGGAAACACTCAGGCGGGCTACAGCGCAACAGGAGGCCCGACATGCAAACGCTTACCGGCACGCTGCTCCAGCCGCGCTCGGCCACCGAGTGCGATGTGACCCCGAACGCGATCGTCCGCATTGACGATGACGGGCGGTTCGCCGAGGTCGGCAGCGGGCCTACAAAGACCGGCGATCTTGTGGGAGACAAGGCGTGTTGGATTCTTCCGGGATTCATCGACGCCCATTTGCACGTCCCGCAATGGGACCGCCGCGGCATTGACGGCTTGCCCCTCGTCGAATGGCACGAGCAAGTCGTCTATCCGGCGGAAGCCCGCTTCAAGGACCCTGACCTCGCCGAGGCGTTGGCGGAGGATTTCGTCACCGGCATGATCGCCAACGGGACCACGACCGTGGCCGCGTTCGGGAGCCCGTTTGCCAAGGCCACAGACCGAGCGTTCACGGTCTTCGCCCGTCGGGGGTTGCGAGCCATCCACGGCCGGACCCTCAACGACATGAACTGTCCCGACGCGTTGTGCGATCCCGCAGACCAAGCGCTGGACGAGGCACGCGAACTCGCCGCCAAGTGGCACGGTGCGGAGAACGGCCGGCTCAGCTATGCGTTCAGTCCGCGCACTTCGGTGTCTTGCAGCGAGAAGCTCATGCGCGGTGCGGCCGCCCTGGCCGACATGCTCGAGTGCTACTTGCAGACCCACGCCGGTGAGTCGGCCGCCGAGGTGAGCGCCTTTCGCGAGAGGTTCCCCGACCGACTTGACGAGATCGACGTGTTCTCCGAACTGGGAATGCTCACGCCGCGCACGTTGCTGGGTCACGGCGTCGTGCTCAATCAGGACGAGCGCCGTCAGGTGGCCGAGATGGGTGCCAACCTGGTGCACTGCCCCACCGCCAACCTGTTCCTGGAGAGCGGGTTGATGGACTACGTCGCCCATCGCAAGGCCGGCATTCGCATCGCCCTGGGCAGCAGCATCGCCGGCGGGCCCGATCCGTTCATGCCCCGCGTGGCCGTCGAGTGCCTGCAAACGGCCAAAGCCCTCAAGGTGCACGCCATCCCGCGCGGTTCGCACAGCGTGCCCACGCCGGCCGAAGCGTGGTGGATGCTGACCCACGGCGCGGCCGAGGCCCTGCGCATGGCCGACCGCATCGGCGCGATCGAACCGCAACTCGAGGCCGACTGCCTCATCGTCCGACCCGAGGAGTGGATCGCCAAGCTGCCCACGGATCAACAGGTTTCGGCACTGCTCTACACGATCCGCCCCGACCAGATCGAGCACGTATTCATCGCCGGCCGCCGTGTCGGGCCGCAGTGAGCACCCACCAAAGGAATCAAAGATGAAGCGAGCGCTGCTGAATCGCCGGTCGTTGCTCAAGGGGGCGGTCGCGGGCGTAGGTGGAGCGGCCGTCCGGCCAAGCCGACTGCTTGCGGCGACCGAGAAGAAAGGCAAGCGTCCGGGCTCCATCCGGCTTGGCGCCCCCGTGTTCAAGGCTCCGGAAGACCCTGATGAACTCGCTCGGGCGCACCGCAAGCTCGGCTACCGGGCGGCGTACTGCCCACGCGTGGCACTCAAGGACACCGACCGGATCCGGGCGATCGCGGCGGCCTTCGCCAAGCACGACGTCGTCATCGCTGAGGTCGGCCGGTGGGTGAATCTGCTCGACGCCGATCCCGCCAAACGCAGCAAGAACCTCGAGGCCGTCACCGAAGGACTGGCGCTGGCAGAGGCCGTGGGCGCTCGCTGCTGCGTCGACATCGCCGGCTCCTACAGCCGGGCGGAGTGGTACGGCCCGCACCCGGACAACCTGTCGCCGAAGTTTCGTGACGAAGCGGTCGAGAACGCCCGCAAGATCATCGACGCCGTCAAGCCCAAGCGGACCAAGTTCTGCTACGAGATGATGGGTTGGGCGCTGCCCGACAGCGCGGATTCGTACCTCGATTTGATCGAGGCCGTGGACCGCGACGCTTTCGCCGTTCACCTTGACCCCTGCAACCTGGTGAACTCACCGACGCGCTACTACCGCAACCGCAAGTTGATCGACGAGTGCTTCGACAAGCTCGGCAAGTGGGTCGTAAGCTGCCACGCCAAGGACCTCACCTGGGACGTCGAGATGAACATCCACTTCCGCGAGGTGCGACCCGGCACGGGCACGATCGACTACGAGACCTTCCTGCGCCGGCTGGCGCGGCTGCCGCAGGACGCGCCGCTGATGATCGAGCATCTGCCCAACGCCGAGGAATACGACAAGGCCCGCGAGCACATCTTCGACGTGGGTCGCAAGATCGGCATCCGATTCGACTGACCAGAACGCCATGACCGAACGGGTCACCACGGCGGATCAGAATCGCCGCTACGTTTGCGGAGCACCGTTTCAGCCGGCCATTCTTACCCAGGCGGCCGCGCGTCACACTCCGAGCGCATCCGGCAGCGCCGGGCGCATGCCCCGAAGGGGCAACGGAGCGTAGCCAGGGGTGACGCGAAGCGGGACCCCTGGATATCGCCGTCCGTGAAGCGCACCGCCCCGCGAGGGGCGGAGGAGGCGCCGCGCATCCGTTCCTCCGCCCCGCCGGGGCGGGATGGTCGGCGGCAACGCCTGCCACGGGTTGCGCTTCGCTCCACCCGTGGCTACGATCCTTGGCCCCTCCGGGGCCTGCCGTCATGCTGCCTGGAAGGCAACCGGATAGCGCACGGTAACTCCAGTCTGAACCGCCAGCTCTGCTGGCAGCCTACTGGGCCGACGTGTCGGGCGCGACCACGACAATGCCCCACGGACGCAGTGCGGGAACACGGAGTGTCGTGCGTTCACCCTCGCTCGACTTCTCGAGCTTCGCCTCGTCCTGCCCCGGACGCAGAAGAGTCGCGCTCAGTGAGCCGCTTCGGGAGAACCGCCGGTTGTGAAGCACCACCTCGAACGGGGTCTCGGCCTTGCCCCAGTCAACCAAGTGAATGACCACGGGCGCGTCGTCCTTGCCCGGCACCGCGCGGACGAACGCGCTCACCGTCGTGTCGGCCGGTAGTTGCACCGGCGGGAGGCGTGCGTAGCGTTCGTCCTTCTTTCCGGGGATTGCGAAGGCCGCGTCCTCGTACCGGTCGAAGAGACCGGCATGGTCACGAACGAACTTGTAGAGGTCCGCGTACTGGTCAGGCTTACCGAAGTAACGGGCCGCACTTGATCCCATGTACACGTCCCAGGGAACGATCAAATGGCCGCCGCAGGCATACGCGGTGGCGATGACCTGCCGGGTCAGAGTCGTGTCTCCTGAAACGAAGGTGAAGACCTGAGCCTTGCCGCGCCGCCGGGCTTCGCGGAAGCATCCATACAGACGGTCCGGCTTGGCGCTGCGGGCCGGTACCTCGGCCATGCCGTACTCGAAGAGCTCGTACGGGAACTCCCATCGCCCGTCGTAGTTGTTGGACGAGAAGGGCACGTGTCGACCGGCGTGCTTGTCGATCTCGCGCCGCATGTCCGCGTAGAACGCCCTCACCGACTCGATCTGGAAGTCCTTGAAGGATGCTTTCAGCGCACCGCCCTTCCACTTCCCGAATGCATCGCCGACCGGCGCGTTGATCTTCTTGAGGTACGTGCGATAGTCGAACGTCCCGACGTCACTGATCCCCATCTTCTCGCGCTGCTCGGGCGTCTTCGTTCGCTCGAGAAACGCGCGGAAGCCGGTCATGCAATACTCGCAGAAGCAGCCACCCCAGTTGACGGTACCGTAGTTGTTGCGCGGATCGTCCATCTGAAGGCCGTCGGAGCCGGCATCGAGGCACCGCTTGGCCCAGACGAGATAGCTGTGCCGCCACTGGGGGCTGTTCACGCATCCCCACGCCGGATCCTTCCAGGCCCGCATCCAGGGAGCGGTGACGAGTTTCCCGTCCAGATCCGTGATGCGCCCCTTCTGCCGGCCCCCACCCGGCGCGTCGGGCACCATCGAGTTGATCGCACACCAGAAGCTGTACCCGGCCTTCTTGGCTTTCTCGACGAACTCCTTGTCGTGCGTGTAAACCCAGACGAACCGCGTCGCATGAAACGCAGCGGCGGCCCGGAAGCTGTCGTGCGGATTCTTGTCGTTGGCGACCCGCTTCCAGCGGCTCGAGAAGCACACATCGCTCGGCTTCGGAGCGCCGGCAGGACGTTCATAGGGCACGGCGATCTCGCAGAGCCGCTTGACCGGCTGCTCGGCAGAGGCGGCCATCGCCGGCGCACCGAGACCCATCGTGCACAAGCTCGCGGCCAGAACGATACGCTTGCAGGTCTGATGCATCACGGGTTTGGGCTCCTTCTCGGTATCAATGCTTGCCCCGCTCCTTCCGCTTGCGACGATCGTTGGCGTTCTTCTCGTCGTGCCAGCGGGTCGAGGCGGCCAGCTCCTTGGGGTCCAGCAGCGGATCATTGGTTTCCTCGCGCCACGCCCGCAGTTGGCGCCGCAGCCGTTCCTGCGTCTCGCGGAGTTCAGTCTTCCCGGCCAGATTCTTGAACTCAACGGGATCCTTCTGAAGATCGTAGAGCTCGACGGCGGGCGGGCGGTGATACGTGTCGAAGGCCTTCCGGGCGGATGTCGCGTTGAACTGCGACTCGCGGGACGCGGCCCACCCGGCGCACCCGTCGACGCCCTTGATCGGGTTCGGTCGGTCCGGCACGAGGTTCAGGATGAGTTTGTAGCGACTGTCGCGAATCGAGCGCCGGGGGAAGTACGAGGCCGGGAGATGAGCCGTGTACTCGGCACACAGCGTCTCACGCCACGCGATCTTCTGCTCCGCGAGAAGCTTCGTGAGCGATGCGCCGGCGAGATCCGGCAGAGCCGAAAGCCCGGCCGCATCCATCACCGTGGGCAGAATGTCAACGGTCGAAACGAGTTCCTTTCGCACCTGTCCACCGGCGGCATGGCCCGGCCACCGAACCAGGAACGGGATTCGCAAGCCCGCCTCGTAACACGTGGTCTTGCCGCGCGTGAACGGCGGGCCGTGGTCGCCGATGAAGATGACAAACGTCTCCTTCGCTCGTCCCGTCTTGGCGAGTGCGTCGAGCAGCAGCCCAACGCCGACGTCGACGCGGGTGGTGCAGTTGTAGTAGCCCGCAACCTCGGTCCGCACCTTGGGTGTGTCGATTCCCAGGAACGGAAACGGCACCACATCGTCGGGGCCGAAGGGCTCGGCGGGAACACCTTTGACCTGATGGGTGAGCGGGCGGTGCGGGTCCATGTAGTTGACCATGAGGAAGAACGGCTCATTCGCACTCCGGTCGATGAAAACCCTTGCCGCCTCGGCGACCCCGCCCACATCGCGCGTCTTGCGAACGTTCGTGTGTTTGAAATCGAAGGGCAGCGCCGATCCCGGAGCCACGTGGACCTTGCCGATCACGCCGGTGCGATACCCCGCACGCTTGAGAATGGCGGGAAGGGTCTGCATCCCCGGTCGCATCGAGTAGCCGTGGTGGCTCAGGCCGATCTGGCCGTTCTGGTGCGGATAGAGCCCGGTGAAGATGCTGCTCCGCGATGGGCTGCACGACGCCTGGGTCACGTAGGCGAACTCGAACCGGACACCCTCGGCCGCCAGCCGGTCGAGGTTTGGTGTTCGCGCCCGTTCGTCGCCGTAGCATCCGAGCTGCGGGCCGAGATCGTCCGCAGTGATCAGCAGGATGTTGGGCCGCGACGCAGCTCGGGCCGCCCCCGGGATCAGACCGACGGCAACGATCAGCAGGATCGGGAACAACACGCGACGACTCACACGCAACCTAGGCATCGATGCGTCTCCTTCGCCCCCGCGTGCTTCGAGGCCCCAACTGTACGCTCCGGCGCGTGCCAAGGCCAAGCCCGCGCCCCGCGGGCGCCGCCATGTTCTCACCTCACGCGTACGCACCGTGCGTCTTGCACAACTCGATGAACTTCTCCACGCGTTCCGGTGACACATCGGCTTGGATGATGTGGGCCGGCGAGATCATGTAACCGCGGTCCTTGCCGAGGATGCGAATCTTCTCAACGATGTCAGTCTCAAGCTGCTCGTCGGTCCCTTTGGGCAGCAGCTCCTGCTGATCGATCGCCCCCCAGAAGACGAACGTATCACCGAACCGATCCTTCAACTCCTGCGGACCGTGGCCCGGCACGCCGGGCTGGACCGGATTGAAGACCTCGAAGCCAACGTCGCGGATATCGTCCAGCAACTCGCTCACCGCCCCGTCGCAATGGAGGATCGGGATCACCTCGGAGTTGGCGTCCTTGAACGCCTGGTTCATGCGGGCGTAGTGATCCTTCAGCAGGTCGCGGAACATCTGCGGCGAGAAGAGCAGGCCGCTCTGCGAGCCGAAGTCATCGCCCACCCAGATCGCATCAACGCCGTGTTCGATCAGGTGCAGGCCGACGGCAGTCTGGAAATCGGCGCACGCGGCAAAGAGTGGCTCGACGTATTCGGCCCCCAGGGCCATGTCCATCATCAGCTTCTCCATGCCGACAAGCTGCTGGGCCAGCGAGAAGATGGTTACCTCGATGTCGCCGATGATGAAGTAGCCATCCTTGTAGGCCCTGACCAGTGTCTCGGCGGCGCGGTACCGCTCGGGCCGGTGCGGGTCGGGAAACGAGTAGGCAGCGATGTCGGCGGCCGTTTCCGCTTCGGCGAGCGGTCCGCCCACTACCTCCACATAGATGTCCCCCTGCTTCATTCGCATGCCGTACTCGTTGAGCCAAGTGCCGTCGTCGCCCGGCTTCGCCTGGAAGCCTCCGGCCGGCCCGGCCCCGGTGACGACCACGTCGCTGCCCATGGCCGTGCGCACTTCGTTGCCGCTGATTCGGTAGGTGACATCCTCGTAGAGGTTGTTCGTGTACCGCACCGGGATGCCCAGCTTCTCACCGAAGTGATCGAGAAGCTGTCGGCACAGCTCGAACTGAATCGGCACCCGATCCGGATTGCCGTCTTGCTTCCGAAACGCCCGAAGAACCCGCTCGCGTGGTGTCATGGGTCTGCTCCCGCGTAGTCGTTTTCGCACGTGGACTTGCCGGGACACCGGCACAGGCCAGTATCCTCGACGAACCCGCATGCTAACGCCACCATCGTCCGTGTCCAACCACACAGTCCCTCGCACCGCCCGACGCGCACGTGACGGCTCCCGCACCTGTCCCACGCTACGGACGTGAGAGCAGCCCCACATTCCGAACCGCGCCCGTGAGGAAGCGGACGAACACGCACTGGCTCCCCGGGAACGCTCGACGCACCCGCAATTGGCATCGGTCCGGGCCGCTCTCTCACCGTCGCGGTTCGGATCAGGGGACGCCTTCTCTCGCACGATCGCTGCCGCTGGCGGTTTGCCCGCCAGCGCGTCGACCACCAATCCCTCGCGCGAGCACGGGCAGACAAGCTGCCCGTGGCACCCGACGTCGCCCGTATCACGTAGCCGCCCCGCCGGGCTTGACGAGTTGCCCGGCCACGGCAATGCTTTCGGTACTCGCTGGCCCGATCGCGAACGCTGGGGCGGTCCTTTGCACCCGCGACGCGAGCGGCGAACCTCGCGCGTCGTGCGCGTCACCCGCAGCGATAACGCTCACGATGGAGAACAAGGTCCTTAATGATGGATGATCCGCAACCGGAAATCGCGACCGGCATGAAGCTCGCCATCCACTGGATCGACACGCTGGTCATCATCGCCTATCTGATCGGCATCGTGGGGCTCGGGTGCTGGGCGGGGCTGCGTCGGCGCCGGGACGGGGCCGGCGGAAAGGACTACTTCCTCGCCGGCGGCACGCTCACCTGGCCGATCATCGGGCTCGCCCTCTTCTCGACCAACATCTCGACCGTGCATCTCGTGAGCCTCGCCCAGGAGGGCTACGTCAACGGCTTGGCGTACGGCAACTTCGAATGGATGGCGGGCTTCACGCTGATCGCCCTCGCCCTGTTCTTCGCCCCGTTCTACATCCGGGCCAACGTAGCCACGCTGCCCGACTTTCTCGAGAAACGCTACAGCCGTCCGTGCCGCGACTGGCTGGCCGTCCTCTCCATCATTTCGGCCGTGTTCATCCACATCGGCTTCACACTGTACAGCGGAGCGGTCGTGCTGCGCGGACTATTCGGCATAGACCTCCACTACAGCATCGTCGGCACCGCCGTCCTCACCGGTCTGTACACGATCATCGGCGGACTCCTCGCCGTCGTACTGACCGAATCGGTGCAGACGGTGATCCTCCTGCTCGGGGCCATCTGCATCACCGGAATCGCCTACGGGGAAGTCGGCGGATGGTCCGGGCTGGCCGCGTCCGTGGAGCCGGTCAAGCTGACGATCCTGCGCTCCAGCGAGGAGTCGCCCGACCTGCCCTGGTACTCGGTCTTCCTCGGCTATCCGGTGATCGGGTTGTGGTACTGGTGCGCCGATCAGACCATCGTGCAGCGCGTGCTCGCCGCCAAGGATGAGAACCACGCGCGGATGGGAGCACTGTTCGCGGGTTTCATCAAGATCCTGCCCGTGTTCATCTTCGTACTGCCGGGCCTGCTGTGCCTAGCCCTGATAGAACAGGGCAAGCTGCCCGACGAACTGACGGACTCGGCGGACACCTATGCGTTCATGATCGGCCACCTGCTGCCGGTCGGATTGAAGGGTCTGGTGGCCGCAGCTCTGCTCGCCGCGTTGATGAGTACGGTCTCGGGAGCCCTGAACTCGATCGCTACGCTGTTCAGCTACGACCTGTACAAGCGATGGAAGCCGGACACGTCGGACCGCCGACTCGTGGCCGTGGGGCGGATCGTGACGCTCATCGCCATGGTGGCCGCGATCCTGTGGTCTCCCCAACTCGACAAGTACGAGAGCATCTTCCAGGGCATCGTGGCGATCATCAGCTACATCGCCCCACCGATCACAGCCGTGTTCGTGTGGGGTGTGTTCTGGCCGCGGGCCTCCTCCGCCGCCGCCCTGGCCACGCTGGGGCTCGGTTCCGCTCTTGGCCTGACCGTCTTCCTGCTCGACTGGTTCAAGGAGCGCACCGAGTGGGACATGCCCGTACTCATGGCCGCGTTCTACTTGTTCGTCATCTGCTCGGCGATCCTCGTCATCGGCTCGCTGATCAGCCCGCATCGGCACACCGCCGAGAGTCGCGCGCTCGTGTGGGCCCATCCGCTGGATGCCCTGCGGGGTGAGGCCTGGCGAGGGATCGGCAACTACAAGGTGCTGTCAGCCATTCTGCTGGCCACGATGGTGACGCTGTACGTCATCTTCGGGTGACGACGAGCAGATCAACCGGCCGCTTGATGTCGCCGTCGGAAACGGTACGGTAGGGTTCGGTTCTCTGCGGCTTCACCGATCCAGGGCGTGCGGCCCATCTCGCGGAAGCGGCGCGTTGCCCCTGTCGCATCAGCCCGCTTCGACTCGCTGCCGGGACACCGGCGGGGCGAAGCGTCGGGGACGCCGAAGCCGATAGAGCTATGGACACAGTCAGGGGATCGCCCCCAATCCTGTCACCTTCCGGGGGCCGGTCCATTCGATGCGCACGGAGCGAACGGATTCATGGGACGGCAAAGCGGCATCCACGTGCAATGGCCCGTCGTGCTGCTGGGTGTCGTCGCTGCTGGACTGACCGCGGACGGGGCCGCGACAGGTGCGGAACCACCGCTGAGGAAGCGGGGCAAGGCCGTCTTCCGGCGTCACTGCGTGGTCTGCCACGGCGAGAAAGGCAACGGCGACGGGCCCACGGCCCCGTGGCTGCTTGTCAAGCCTCGTGACTTCACCTCGGGCACGTTCAAGTTCCGCAGCAGCCGGACGGGCGAGTTGCCGTTCGACGACGACCTTCTCCGAACGATCACGGGAGGCATCCATCGTACGGCCATGCCGGCGTTCTCCCATCTTCCGGCCCGTGATGTGGCGGCCGTGATCGAGCACGTCAAGACCTTCTGTCCCGAGCGGTGGGAGGACCCCGAGGACGTGCGCGAGCGCGTATTGGTCCCCGAGCCGCCGGCACAGCTCGACTCCCCGGCGAGGATCCGGCGGGGCCGGCTCGTCTATGCGATGTTGGGCTGCTCGAGCTGCCACGGCCACTACGGACGCGGAGACGGACCGTTGGCGAAGGACATGGAGGATGCCTGGGGCAACCGCATCACGCCGTTCGACTTCACGCAGGGAGCGTTGAAGATGGGGGCGGGGGCGGAGGCGATCTACCGCACGTTCCACACGGGGCTGAACGGCACGCCGATGCCGGACTACTCCGACGCCGCGGCCGTTGTCGACGGCGACTGGATCCTCGAGAAGGCCGTCGAGCAGGGTGTGCTGCTTGAGGAGGAGCTCGAAGGGTATGCGGATGCCATCGCGCAACTGCCCAGCGAGGAAGAACTCGAGCCGATGCTCAAGGATGAAGAGCAAACGAAGCGGCTGACCGTCGAGCGAAGCTGGGAGCTGGTCGCCTACACGCTGTCGCTCCGGCGTCCCGGACCGGGCCCAACCACGGCTCCAATCACCGCCTACCTGGCCCTGCTCGCCGGCGGACTTGCCATGAGTCTGCATTGCGCGTGCTTGTGCGGCCCGCTGCTTCTCGCTCACACCGGCACCGCGCGCCTGTGCTCAAGCGCCTCGTACTGCGCCCGCAAGCGGGCAGCACTCGATCAGATCGCCTACCAGGCCGGCCGCCTCTGCAGCTATTCGCTCCTGGGCCTGGCCGCCGGCTTCGCCGGTCACTTCGTCCGGGAGGGATCGACCTACCTCGGGTGGGCCCACGCCGGTGCGCTCGTCATCGGCGCAATCACGATCGTGGCCGGCGTGATCCTTCTGCGCATGGCGCCCGCGTCGACAGAATCGGCCGCGACACTCTACCGGATCCCAGTTTTGCGTGGTCTCGCCGCATCCCTCGTCAAGATCCCCGGCACCATGCCGCGTCTCCTACTCGGCATGCTCATGGGCCTGATCCCATGCGGCGCGGTGTACACGATGTTGGCCATCGTGGCCTCGTTCGGCCATCCGCTTGCCTCGGCATTGGGGATGCTCGTCTTCGGCTTGGGCACACTGCCCTCGCTGTCGGTTGTGGCCCTGATGTCGGCTCGCGTCCCGCTGCCATGGCGCCGCCACGCCATGCGCGTCGCCGGCGCCTTCGTCATCACGTCCGGCGCATGGGTCATCGCCAGAGCCGAGCTGCATCGCGGACACCGCTGCTACACGCAGGTGGCCCCAATCCGGTTTGATGTGTGCAAGTTCCGGGGCGGGGGAACCCGCGCCGCGAGCGAGCGCGAGCCCGAAAGTGAGGACACAGAGGCCCTTCCGCGCAGGATACCCTAGCGCGCCTTCACGAACGATCTCCAGGTTCCGCGTTTGGATTCCTGCTCCGCCGCTCTTCGGTTCCAGCCGGAAGGGAGTGCTTCGTTCAACGGAATTGGGGTGAGACAGTCAGTCCCGCCTCGAGTTGCCGGAACCGCAGATCCTGCGGCCAGCGGCGAATGCCGGCACGGATGCCCCGTTCGGCATCGGCGCGTTGACCGTTCGCCCGAAGGGCCAGAATCAGATTCACGTTGGCAACGGGATCGTCCGGGCCCAGCCGAACGGCATTCCGCAGCGCTTCGACCGCCTCCGCATCGCGTCCCAGACGCAGCAGCGCCACGCCGAGCCCTTTGAATCCGGACGCACTGCCTGGCCCAAACTCGATCGCCTTGCGAAACACCTCGACCGCTTCTTCGTCGCGCCCAAGCTTGAGCAGAACAGCCCCCTGCTGTCTGTGAACGAGAGGATTGTCCGGATGGAGCGAGTGTGCCACCTCCAGGCTCGCGAGCGCCTCGGCGTCGCGGCCCAGCCTGTCGAGAATCTGAGCTTTGACAAAATGCGGCTGACTGAGATTCGGCTCGAGCTCGATGGCGCGGTCGACGGCCTCGACGGCTCGATCCATTTCCCCGTCCAGCGCGTCGATACGAGCGAGACCCAGGTAGCCCCTGGCCTGGCTGGGGTCGAGTGCAGTGGCCTGCTCAAACGACTGCCGCGCGTTGGCGAGTTGTCCGGCCTTGCGCAGGACCTGCCCCAACTGCACGCGCACGGCGGCGTCATCGGGTCGCAACGCCACCGCCTTCTGCAACACTTCAACGGCCTCTTCGTGCTGACCGCTCGCAGCGAGCTGCCCCGCCCGCGCCCGGTGGGCACGCAGACTCACGGCGCGGTCGGCCACCTCAAGCAACGTTGGATCGTAGAGTGGAACCTCGTACGGCAGACGCGCTGCGGCTCGGGCATGGCGGGCGGCGCGGCGCGCCCCGTCCGCCTGCTTGCCGTAGAGCACGGCCAAGGCACCATGCACCAACGCGGACCGCGGTGCCAACTGCAGCGCCTTCTGCAAACATCGCATCGCCGCCTCGTCGTTGCCGGTCCGGCCATAGAGCTCGCCGAGGGGCAGCAGTGCCGCCACGCAGTCGGCATCGGCCTTCAGCGCAGCGCGGTAGTGCGCCTCCGCCCTCTCGTCATCCCCGGCATCGGCGGACAGAGTGCCGAGGCGCACGAGGGCAAAGGTGTCGTCGGGCTGAAGGTCGACGGCGCGCTGGAAGTGCTCGGCGGCGGTCGCACCGTTGAGTCCGCCCTCGAGCACGGTACCGATCAGGTGGGGCCAACGGTGGTCCTCGCGGTCAAGGACCTCGGCCCATCGGTAGCACTCAACCGCCTCCTTGAAGAGATTGTGCGCGTGATAGGTCATGGCGAGGTCGCCCCATGCCTCCGGATTCTCGAGGTTTGTAGCGAGCGCCCGATGTGACGCCTCGATCGCCTCGACGATCTGCGGCTCGACACCAGACAGGTTGGGCAACGAGGGCAACGTCGGCGAGCCCGTCGGCAGCGGCGGCGCACCGCCTGCGGGACGGGCGTGCTTCATCACATAGGCCACGGCCAGGTCGATCTGGCGCTGAGGAATCTGCACGCTCCGATCGAGCATCTGCTGACCCATCTTCGCCAAGACACCGCGCCACGCGGGCGGGTCAAACATGCGGGGACTCGGCAGGTCATGGCACTGCGAGCAGACGAAGCGAAAGCCCCTAACTTCCGGACTCCTGTCTTTGGCGTAGCCCTCGGGCATCGGCCCCACGGGCGGATAGTTGTCGTACGCCAAGCCACCGAAGTCGGCGCTGACCCGGTAGTAGGCCGCGGAGACGAAGAACGCCGTCGCAACCATCAGCAACACCACCGACGTACGCATCAGTCGGCTGGTTGCGACATCGGGAACCGTCTCACCTGCACTCAGCCTGGCAGCCGGCGCCGCGGGGCTTCGCGCGGCGAGAGCTCGCGCCTTCTCCTCGGCACCGATTTGAGCCGGGTCCGGCTTACTCCTCCGTCCCGCTCCTGCGATTCTTTGCTTCTCGCGCGTCGCCATTGCGCGTCCTCACCACCCCCGCAGAGAGTCAGAGCGAATCCTCACCCCGCGCGGCGAACACACAGCGATGCCGGGCATCCCACACCGGTGGCGCAGACGATGTGCGTTCTAGACGCCTAACGTCGGTGCATCGGCGCAAGAAGAACGTGCAATCGCACAAACCATGCATTCCTCGCACGCGGTCATCAGTTTTTACTCAGCGTGGCGGCCAAGATCCGGAGCAGCACTCAAGACAGGAGCGCAAGCAAACACTCAATCCGCAGTATCCCGAATTTGCCCCAAAACATGTGCAAGGCGGTATGAGCATTCTCTCTCCTCATACCTCTTGCCAAGCTCCGGCTACACGCCACTTGCGATTCGTACCTTTAGCCTAGGGGGTGGGGCAGACCCGTGTCAAGCAGAACCATCGGCCGACCGACCGTCTTTGCGGTTCTTCGCTGATCCGCGAGCTCAGTGGACGGATTCTATGGGGCGTTGAGGTGCCCCGGAAGCGGACGCGTCAGCGGGCGGTCCGAATAGGGCGTCGCGATAGGCCATGAGCCCCAGCGTAGTCAAGTAGGTGTTCGCCCCATTCATCTGGCCCATGCGCATGCCCACCACCGGTGGGCGATCGAGCCGCCAGGCCTGGTTGACGGCCAGCCACGCCCCGGATGCCGACTGCGTGCTCAGGAAATCCGCGACCTGCCGATGGAGACCTTCCGAGCGATCGCCCGCACGCAAGGCGGCTCGCACGACCATGCCCCGTGTGCCCATGAAGCGGCGGCTCAACTCGAACGAGCGGATCACACCGCCGGACTGCACACCTTCGATGAGCGTCCTGACCGCGTAGTCGTACCCTGCCCCTCGCTCGAGACCGAAGTCGTGATGGGCCAGCACGTACCACACCAACCCCATCACATGCTTGACGCTCACTTCTCCAAACACCAAGGGGTTCTTGATGAAGTAACGGTCGATGCCGTTGTACAGCTCGGCAATCTCGGGCTCGTCGATCGTGTGTCCGGCAACCAGCACCGCATAGAGGAACTTCGTGCTGTATTCGGCGTCGGGGACCGGGTCCCCGTACTCCCACGTGGTCCGGCCCGTCAGCGAGATCTGGGCCGACCCTACGGTCTGAATGATCTTGCCCGAGTTCATCATGGAGAACATCGAGTGATGCTGACGCCAGCCCGGGGACCGCATCGCCCACGCCCGGGCCTTGTCCACAAGGTCCCGCCGTCCCATCCGCGCCAAGGCGATCATGCCCTTGGGATGCAGGCACGTCTCCTCGGACCACAACCAACGTCCCTCTTTGGCGTCGAACTGGTCGACCAGCCACTTCCTGACGTTGATCAACAGCGGATCATCGTCGGGTACGCCGAAGTCCCGGCTGTACATCGCGAAGTGCGTGAGCAGGTAGAGCTGACACTGCACGTACACGTCGGGGCCGTAGCGTTTGGTCACGCCCATCGCGTCCGTGTAGTCGACATACCCGCCGTTCGAGACCGCTTCGTAGGAGGGTCTCACATAGTCGTCGATGAATGCGCGCGTGCCGTGATCAATCGCCCGGTTCACCGCCTCGGCCGTCGGCTGCACGAATGGTGCGTCCGCTGGATACACGTAAGCCCGCCGCGCGGACCGTACGGCCTTTCCGCTGACGATGAGGTACGCGCCGCCTGCGAACAGCCCACCCGCGATCACGATGAGCGTGATCGGAGTCCGCAGCGAGGTATTAGCCATTATCGACTCCGCCAACAAGCCACGCCGAATCACGTAGTATACCGCCACGCGGTTGCCGTTGCGAACCGGGCCGTCCTCGAGCATCACCTCCGATAATCGCGGGGCGACCGTCTTGACGGGACGGCCGCGCGAGCGAACCGCGGCGCGGGCCATCGCGTCCGGCGCGCGTTACCATACGCAGCGCGTGGCTTCTACATAGGGAGGCGGTTCATCATGGTCGGACGAATCGTGATTGGAATGGTCCTGGCAACCGGCAGCACGTTGTGGGTCGGTTGCGGACCACGGAGTGTGCAACGCTACGGGATGGCGATCGGACTCAAGCCGGAGAAGATCGAGGAGTACAAGAAGCTGCACGCCGACGCCTGGCCGGACGTGTTGAAGCAGATCAGCAAGTCGAACATCCGCGACTACTCGATCTACCTCGCGGAGACCGAGCCGGGCAAGTACTACCTGTTCAGCTACTTCGAATACACCGGCGACGACTTCGATGCGGACATGGAGGCGATGGCCGCCGACGCGACCACGCAGAAGTGGTGGAAAGTGTGCGAGCCGTGTCAGACGCCGATCCCCACCCGCAAGGAGGGTGAGTGGTGGGCGAACCTGGAAGAGGTCTTCCACTACGACTGAGCCGTGCCTTATGATGAGCGCGCGCCGGTTCGGCGCCGTACCGGGAGGATTTCGCCATGTTCATCGTACACGTGCACGTGCACGTCAAACCCGAGTCGGTCGAGGCCTTTCGCCAGGCCTCGGAGACCAACGCACGCAGCAGCGTTCAGGAACCGGGCATCGCTCGCTTCGACGTAATTCAGCAGATGGACGACCCCGCCCGCTTCGTCCTCGTCGAGGTCTACCGAACGCCGGACGATCCGGCTCGCCACAAGGAGACCGCCCACTACCAAACCTGGCGTGACACCGTAGCGGACATGATGGCCGAGCCGCGCACCGCCGTGAAGTACGCCAACGTGTGCCCCAACGAGAGCGGCTGGGGCTAAACCGATGCGGTTCGAATTCGCCACCGCATCGCGCATCCTCTTCGGGCCGGGCACGGTGCGCGAAGTGCCCGCCATACTCGCCGGGATGCTGCCCGCCGCGAAGACCAGGGCTCTGGTCGTCACCGGTGGCAGCGTCGAGCGTGCCACCCCGCTGCTCGACGCACTCGCTGACGCGGGCGTTGACTGCGCAACCTTCTCCGTCGTCGGTGAACCCACTACGGAAGCGATCCAACTGGGCACGGAGCGTGCCGCTCGCGAGCAGTGCGAAACGGTCATTGGCTTCGGCGGAGGAAGCGCCCTCGACGCCGGCAAGGCCATCGCCGCCCTGCGGTCCAATCCCGGCGATCCGCTCGACTATCTCGAAGTCGTCGGCCGGGGCAAGGCGATGGTTCAACCGCCGGTCCCATACATCGCCATCCCAACCACGGCCGGAACCGGGACCGAAGTCACCCGCAACGCCGTCCTCGCCTCGACCGAACACAAAGTGAAGGTCAGCCTACGCAGCCCGATGATGTTGCCCCGACTGGCCGTCGTCGATCCCGAACTGACCCACGACCTGCCGCCCGCCCTCACCGCCACCACCGGGCTCGATGCCCTCACGCAACTCGTCGAGCCCTACGTGTCGATTCGTGCGCACCCGATCACCGACGCCGTGTGCCGCGACGGCATGCGTCGCGCGGCCCGCTCGCTCCGCCGGGCGTGCGAAGAGCGCGACGCGCCGGCCGCCCGCGAAGACATGTCCCTCGCCAGCCTCTTCGGCGGACTCGCCCTCGCCAACGCAGGTCTCGGCGCCGTCCACGGTTTCGCCGGACCCATCGGCGGCATGTTCCCGGCCCCGCACGGCGCCGTCTGCGCCACGCTCCTGCCGCATGTGATGGACGTCAACCTCCAAGCGATGCGACAGCGATTACCGCAAGCGGAAGCTCTCGGGCGATACGACGAAATCGCCCGCATCCTCACCGACGACCCCGGCGCTACCGCCGCCGATGCGGTCAGATGGGTGGAAGAGTTGTGCCAAGCATTGCAGATTCCCCCGCTGGGTTCATACGGTCTGACCACCGAGCAGATCCCGCTTCTGATCGAGAGAGCGTCCGTAGCCAGTAGCATGCGCGGCAATCCGATCCCGCTAACACCAGGCGAATTGCAGGAGATCCTGACCCGAGCCCTGTAGCACCGACCCGTAGCTGTCGGACGTAGGGTCCGCCATGCGGACCACTTGCTGAACGTTTGGTCCGCGCGGCGGACCCTACGCGCTACGCGCTGTCGCCGCGCGGGACGATGTGATAGGCTGCCCGCAACGACCCTTCCTCTCGGTATTGAAGAGGGCAACTGCCGGAGCACAGCCCCGGCACGAGTCAGGAGCACAACCGATGGCACCGTTTCGTAATCCGCCCCGCCAGGTTCTCTGCATTGTGATCATGACCGCACTGTGCCTGGCCCACGCACTCCGCGCGACCGAACCGTTCGACTACTTCCAGAACTCCTGGAACGTAGTTGCGCTCAAGGACTACCAGGAAGGCACGCGCGTTACGCCGGACAACGAACTACTGCTCGCTGACAACAAGAAGCTTCGCATCCGGTTCGGGCGTGAGCTGACTCCGCTGAGCCGCAAGCAAACCAAGACGGTTCTCGACGGCTGGCTCCCGGTCATCCTGCTCACCGCGGTCGACGGACCGGTGCGCTACGAGTTCACCCTGTGGGCCACGCCCCTGCCCACGGTGAAGGACTGGCGCAAGGCGTTCGACTGGCCGACGGAGGGCGAGAACTTCCTCAACTGGATCGTCGTCAAGGCCACCAACACCGGGACTGCCCCGGCGGAGGCGAAACTGAAGGTCAAGCCGGACGACCCGGCCAGCGCCGGGGCCGAGTCGTTCGATTGGTCGCTGGGAGCCGGCAAGAGCGTCGAGGCCGTCGTGCGCATCCCGTTCGCGCCGGTCGAGAACGCATCTGCCTTCGCGCAAGAAGACCCCAACGTTTGGCTTGATCGCACGACCGGTTACTGGCGAGGCCTCATGAACAGTGCCGCTCGCATCACCGTGCCCTGCAAGAAGGCGACGGAGGCGATGCTCGCTGCGCACGTCTGCCAGCTCATCGCGAACGACCACGGCGAACTCCAGGGAGGCGAGGGCTTCTACGACGAGTTCTACATCCGCGACGGCGGCTACCAGATCATGGAGCTCGAGGAAGCGGGCCTGTCCGATGCGGTCGACAAGGCCATCGCGCCCTACCTGAAACGACAAAGGCCCGACGGCCGGTTCGAAACACAAAGGGGACAGCTCGACGCCAACGGCCAGGCACCTTGGGTCCTCTGGCAGTACTACAAGATCACCGCCGACCGGGCGTGGCTGGCCAAGGCGTATCCGCAGATGCGCCGGGCCATGGACTGGATGATGAAGGCCCGCCGCGAGGCCCCGGCCGACTCGCCGTTCGTCGGCGTGCTCCCTGCGGCCCGGGCGGACGGCGAGTACCTGTGGGACGGCAAGCACCACATTCTCGGCTACGACTTCTGGAATCTGCGCGCGCTGCTATGCACCGCCGATGCGGCCGCGACGCTCGGCAAGACCAGCGAGGCCGACGAGTTGCGGGCCGAGGCCAAGGAATACCGTGCTGCCATCGATGCGGCTTGGAAGCGAACGGGCCTGCCTCACTTCCCGCCGAGTTGGGAGAACAAGGGCACGCACTGGGGCAACACCGAGACCCTCTGGCCTACCGAGCTGTTCGAACCGGACGATCCGCGCGTCACCGCATCACACATCGAAGTGCGCGAGCGACACGGCGGCGGCTTCGTCGAAGGCACCATCCGCTGGCTCGGGTTCGCGGGAGCGATCCACCCCTACATGGGCGCCTACACGACGATGGGATCGCTGGTCCGCGGTGAGCACGAGAAGGTCGTCGAGGAGTTCTACTGGTATCTGCTCCATACCTCCGCGTCGCACGCGTTCCCCGAGGGCATCTTCCACCAGCGCCGATTCGCGTGGGGTCACACGATCCCGCACGTAACCGGCGCATCCAACTACGCCCTTATGCTCCGACACATGCTGCTCCACGAGCGAGGCAACACGCTGCACCTGCTCTCCGCCGTTCCGGATTGGTGGCTCGCGGAAGGAGAGGAGATCCGCGTCGAGCGTGCACCGACCCACTTCGGTCCGATGAGCTTCCACATCCGCGGCACGGCCGGCGGCGTGCACGTGGAACTCGAACCACCCACCCGCCAGCCGCCCGACGAGATCATCCTGCATCTGCCCGCATCGCGCCCGCCCGTGGGCAAGGTCAAAGGCGTCAGGGTCGTCACGCGGTCCGACCAAAAGAAGCGGTGGGACTTCCCAACCATCGTCCGGATCTATCAGGAGCAGGCCCCGCCGCAGCCCCGGCCGATCCCGGGGCTCGTCAGCCTTCCGCTTGCGAAGGCCGTCGACCGCGACCGATGCCAAATGCTCGACGTATCCGCGCCGGCCAACACCGATCCGTTCACGGCCCCCTTCGGCGTACCGAACCCGGGCAAGTACCTCTTCACCGGCATGCCCGTCGGCGTGCAGACCGCGGCCGGCGTGCCGTTCCGAATCATCGACCCGAAGCAGAACGCGGGCCGCGGCTTCATCGTGCTCCACTCGCCCAAGGCACCCTCGGACCGGAAGTGGCCGCACCACGCGGAGATCCCCGTGAAGCAAACCGGCAAACGATTGTTCTTCCTGGGCAACGTGCACGGCTGGGGTTCGCGCGACGAGGGCACACACGAGTGGGGTGCGGTGGCGGAGTACGTGATTCATTACGCCGACGGCCAGACACAAACCGTCCCCCTGATCACCGGCCGCACGATCGAGGACTGGACGGTGGAAAATCGTGAGGTCACCGAGGCAGCCTGGGGCCTCGAAGGCAATCCGTGGCACCTCAACGTCCTCGGCGTCGAACTGCGCCCGGTCCAGGTCGAGAAGATCGTCTTCCGCGACCTGGGTACGGTTGCGGCCCCGTTGCTCGCCGCCGTCACGCTCGAGAAATGATGCCGAGCCACAGTTGCTCTAGAAACCCAGGAGCCAAACCCAGAATGACAACCCGCCGATCAGCAATCGCCGTCCTACTCGCCCTCACCACTCCGGTTCTCGCAGCCGCCGGCAACGACGCAGCCGAATCCGCTGCCCGGCTGTATCAGCAGTTTCGCGATCCACCCAAGCAGTTCGGCCTCATGCCCTACTGGTTCTGGAACGGCAAGATCACCGCGGAAGAAACGCGCCGCCAGATGCGCCTGATGATCGACCAGGGCGTGCACGCGGCCATCGTCTTCCCCTGGGACGGGATGGAGGTGCCCTACCTGTCGGAGGCGTGGTGGAAGGTCCTCGGCGATGCGCTCGATGCCGCCCAGGAGCTGGGCTTCACGCTCAACCTCAACGACGAGTTCACTTGGCCGAGCGGTCACGCCTGGGACCACTACCAACAGGGAGACGAGCTGAGCCGCGTCCTGGCCGCGCATCCCGAATACCGCATGAGGACGCTCGCGGCCGAGACGTTCGCGCTCGAGGGACCGAAGCCCTGGCGCCACGACTTGCAGCAGCCGGACGAAGTGATCGTCGCCGGCCGGCTGGATGCGAAGGACTTCCTGCAACCCGACACCTTGCGTGTGATCGAGCCCAAAGATGCTGCGATCTCCTGGGCGGTCCCGGAGGGTCGTTGGAACGTCTTCGTGTACACGCCTCGCGAGGTGACCGGCGCCCACAACGCCCGGGTCGATCCGCTCAACGAAGCCGCAACGCGCAAGTACATCGAACTGCTCTACGAACCGCTGGCTCGTCGATACCCCCAACACTTGGGCCGAACGCTCCGGATGACCACCGCCGACCACGAAGGAACCATGGGCGTCCATCCGGTCTGCACGCCGAAGCTGTGGGACGCCTTCCAGGCCCGGCACGGTTACGACCTACGCCCCCTGCTTCCTCTGCTCGCCCAGAAAGGCGGCGGCCGAGCGATCAAGCTGCGCTGCGACTACTTCGAGACCGTCAGCGAGCTGTTCCGCACCGCGTTCGTGGAACAGGTCACCCGCTGGTGCGAGGCCCACGGAATCCTACACGGGGCCTCGTTCTACGAAGAGCAGATCTCCATCCAGGTGGCCCGGGCCGGCGACATGCTCGCGATCTTTCGCACGACTTCCGCCGTCGAGATAGACGCGTTGCTCGAACGGGCGCGCATGCCCATCGACTTCAAGGAAGCCGTCTCCGTCGCCCACTTCGAGAAGACGAAGCTCGTGGTCGAGAACCAGGGATTGCAGGGGCACGACTCGTTCCTGAGCCCTGAGAAGATGCGCCTCGGCACCAACATGGCGCTGCTGTGGGGCGCGGACGTGCTGGTGCCGTACTTCGAGTACGATCCGAACAAGGTTCAGTGGCCGCCGCAGTGGTTCCCCGGCCAGCCGTACCGTCCGTACTTTCGCCACTACGCCGACTACGTGCGCCGCGTGACTTTCCTCAACTCGCGCGGCCGGCACGTGGCCCCCATCGTGGTCTACTACCCGCTGGAGAGCGCGTGGGCCCACAGCGAGTCGCGGTTCGTCCCCGGCCATCGCGAACTCGACTGGGGCAACTTCATCGACGACATTCAGGCGTGGTACGCCTCCCTGCAATTGCAGCTCTCGCGGGACGGATGGGACTACCACATCATGGACGCTCACTACCTGCAACGGGCAACGGTCGAGAGGTCGGCGCTGCATCTCGCCGACGAAACGTTCCGTGTCATGATCCTGCCACCGCTGACAACAATCTCGCAGCCCGCAATGAAGAAACTCGGCCGATTCTTCGACGCCGGGGGGACGATCCTGGCCATCGGGAGATTGCCCTCGTCATCCCCCGAGACAGGAGACAATGACGCGGTGGTCCGCGACCTGGTCCGACACATCTTCGGCAACGAAGCGATGCGCGGTCAGAAGGC
Organism: uncultured Planctomycetales bacterium; assembly: GCA_964391465.1. Lineage (GTDB taxonomy): Bacteria > Planctomycetota > Phycisphaerae > UBA1845 > CAYMME01 > CAYMME01. Next base: position 207 of record CAYMME010000045.1, on the reverse strand, counting down.
CACGAACCGAAGTGCGGGTGGCGGCACTGCCCACTTCTTTCCGTGCGGGCACTATGCGAACTTCATGAACGTGCTCGAGTACACGGAGCAGATCGAAGTTCCGTCAGACTACCGGCGCGATCTGGCTCCGGTGCTCGACACACTCGAGCAGTACGTTCGCAGAGAATTGAAGGTCGTTCGCGGAGAGACCGCGGGGGTCTTCGCATC
>CAYMME010000044.1:0-26656 GCA_964391465.1 uncultured Planctomycetales bacterium | reverse complement strand
GGACCACGCCCACACAACATGTAGCGTTAACTGGAGCTAAAGGGATACCCCCTTTGGATGAATTGATCCCGTTGTGGAGCGTCTGATAGGTCGCCGGTGCGCCCAGGCCCTGAAAATCAGCGAACGCGAGGTTCGGGCCATCCACCGCCGCGGCCAGAAACGATGCCTGGTCCGAGTGGGTGGTATACGTGATGTTGGCGCTCGCGACCCCCGACACCATGAAGACCAGGACCAAGCCCAACCAGAGGCATCCAGGGCAGATATGCGTTCTCGCTCTCATCGTTCATTTCCTCCCTTTTTTGTTCCTAAGATCGAATTGCCACGCGCGGTCCGAAAAGCAGTCTGCCGCGCTACGGTCCAAGATTCGATGGACGGGTCAGAAGCGTCGTTTCCCCACTTCTCGACCCCGTCGCCACACACAACAGCGCACCGCCGACGCGAACCACGCCAGCCATTCGCATCCCGCTCCCTGCGCTAACGTACACCACCATGTGCAACGAATGACACGTACCAGCAGACTACCACGTTGCCCGCCCATGTCAAGGAAAAAATACACCGGTCGGAGGGTCACGAAAATTAGGTAGTCCGCGCGGGCCGGGCAACTACCCCGCACAGATAGCGGGGTGCCCCATCCATCGTCCCGGCGCGCCGGGATTCGCGATGGGTGGGGGACGGACTGCATTGCGATACGGGCCTCCTGTGGATATCTTGCATACGCCTCGGACAGATTACCCGACGAACGTCTCGATCGGACATGGCTCGACGCGTTTACGTCATCCCGCCGCACGGCCACCTGCAGTGGCTTCTCGTCTGTTTCCTGTTCGGCGCCGTCAGCACGCCGCTGATCGCGTGGGCGGCGTTCCCATGGTGGCTGTTGGACCTGCGCTGGCCGCTGCAGGCCCTGCTGCTGTTCGGGCCGGGAGTGCTGTTCATTGCCCTGACGCACCGGCGCTGCCAGCATGTCGCGTGGCATCTCGTCGCGGTGCTGGCCGTCACCGCAGGACAGTGGGGCGGCGGCTTGGCCTTCGTGCGCGCTTGCGCCGGGCCGCTGGGACTGGACATCATCGAAGCGGTCGCACAGGCGGCCATGTTCGCGTCCGTCATCGGGGTGCCCATCCTCCTCGTCGTCGGTATTGATCGATGGTTCTTTCGGCGCATCATTGTCGGCCCGACCGACCGCTGCCCCGAATGCGGCTACTGCCTGCACGGCGCCGGCGACTGGCGCTGCCCGGAATGCGGCCGCCCGTTCTCATGTGACGAGTTGCTCGTCTCGCGCGAGGCGCTGGGCATGGATCCCGCCCTGCCGGAGCCGGCTCCGGATGAGCCACCACCCAGGCAACGGGGATGGATCCGGCGTCGGGCCAAGCTGTGGCTGACCATCTCCGTTGCGGCGGGCGCTGTCGGGGCGCTGACGATTGCCCTTTGGCCGGAACCGACGTGGCCGTGGGACGACGAGTTCGAGCAACTCCTGCAGCGTCTGGAGGCCGTGGAGACCTCGGTGCCGGACAAGCTGCGCGTGGTTGTGGAGGTGCATGAACGTGACGAGGACGGCAATCCCAAAGCACCGTACCGGGTTACGCTCGGCTACGACGGTGATCGGTGCTTCAAGCAATCGCCCGAAGGCTGGGAAGTCAGCGACGGACGAAACGCCTATCATCTCGGGCCGTCTCTGTTGCAGGCAGACGACGAGTTGGCACTGCAGGCGTATTGGGGCGTTGGAGCTGCGTGGCGTTTGTTCGTGTTTCGCTCTTTGTTCAATACCTTCAGCGCACGTGAGTTCGCCAAGGGTTGGCGTGAGAACGCCGCGAAGGCCAAACGTCCTAACCGTGTTCGGATCGAGCGCGTATTGGAGAATGGCAGGAACCTCATCCGCATCGTGGAACGCGTCCCGGACGAGACGCGGTCGTCTGTCGTGCAATACGACGACTACCTCGCCCCGGCGTTCAACTGGACGCTTGTGCGGTGGGACCTGACCGTATTGGATGCACCTACCTCACGGCCGGCCGAAGAAACAGTGCACCAGGTCTGGCGATTCCGTCGGTCGGACTACGTAGAAGTGCGCCCCGGGTTCTGGCTGCCAAAGCGGATCGACGAGGAACACATCCGAGGGGAGGAGCGACAGGAAACACAACGGCTTGTTCGGACAATCGACCCGATCCCCTCATTCGTGGCGACCGACTTCGATCCCGAGCTACCGCCGGGTCTGCGGGTGGGCGGCCCCCCGCCGGGAGTCCTGAGGCTCGGCGGCTCGATTCCGCCAGTGGGCGTAGGACTTATCGGCGTGCGGGCCTCGGTGACGACGCCGAGCAGCGGTGGCCCGTGGACGCTGCATGAAGCACTGGATGCCGTCTATCGTCGCGAGCTTGCCGAGTACAGCGTGCTGACGGGGCGATGGTCTCCGAAACTGCGGCGGGCAGTGGACGGCGGGATCCTGCTCGTTGTGGCTGCTCTCGTGCTGTGGCTGATTCACATTCGGATGTCGCGGGGGCGCGGGCGTGCGGCGATCGAGTGACCGCCGCGTCGAGAGCCATTTGGCGAACCTTCGCACGTGCATATTGCACAAACACGCTCCCTCACCAGACTGTCGAAATACCTGGCACCGGTTTTGCTAGTAGACAGACCGAGGTCGCAGCGCTGATTGTATCCGGAGCCGGAGCCGGGGACGACAAGAACGGTTTTCACGGAAGGGAACCGATAGATGAGCGGATTTCGCCAACCAGAGCACCCTCGGGAGCAATTGGTACTCTGGTCCCATCGCCTGGACGACGTGATACCGGAAGACCATCCGGTGCGTCATTTCGAGTACCTCCTGCGTGGTAAGGCGTTCGCGGAGACGTTCGCCGCGTGGGAACGACAGTATGTGCTGGTGGAAGGCAAGCCGCCGTACCATCCGCGGTTTCTGACCGGTTTGTATCTGTACGGGATGATGAACCGGATTCGGTCGAGCCGGCAGTTGGAGCAGGCGTGCTGGAATCGGGTCGACGTGATGTGGCTGATGGAGGGACAGCACCCGGATCATGCGACCATCGCCGGATTCGTGAAGAAGCACAGCAAGCCGCTCCGGCGTCTGTTCCGGGATGTGGTACAGGTTGGGCTCGAGGCGAAGCTGATCACCCTGAAGAACGTGAGCATCGACGGCACGAAGGTGGAGGCGGACGCGGGCCGGAACTCGGTTCGTAGCGAAGAGAAGATCGCGTCCTGGAAGCGGCATGTGGAGGAGGAGCTGGCTGCGTTGGAGGCGGAGTGGGAGAGGAACGAGTCGCAGGAAGCGAGCTTGTTCGGTTCGGGCACGCCTTGGGTGCCGGAGACCCCGGCTGCGGCCCGCAAGCTTCGTGCGAAGCTGGAGCGGCAACGGGCCCGGTTGGATCGGGCATTGGAAGAGATCGCTCGTCGTCGTGAGGAAGCCGGGCCGTGCAAGCCGCCCAAGCCGATTGCCTCGACGACGGATCCGGAGAGCCGTTACATGCTCGACAAGGAGAAACGGAAGAAGCCGAACTTCAACGCACAGGGGGCAACGGATGCCCACAAGGGCATGCTGGTGGGCACGGCGGTGAACGATCAACCGGACGACAGCGGCCAACTTGTTCCCTTGGTGGAAGAGACGCAAGCGAACTGCGATCGATCTCCCAAGAACGTCAGTGCGGACAGCAACTACAACACCGGCCCGGACCTGGCGGCATTGGAAGCGGAAGGCATCACGACCTATCTTCCGGATGCGGGTAGCAACAGCGAAGCCAAACCCCCTTCTGAGGCGGAAGAGGAGGCGCTGCAGGCGGTTCGTGACGGGCGACCTTTGACCGAAGCGCAGTGGCAAGCGTTACCGAAAGAACGCAAGGGAGTGCTCAGCAAGGCGGCCTTTCACTACGACGCAGCATCTGATGTATACCGGTGTCCGGCGGGCCAGACCCTTGCGTTTGTGGCCACGAGCCGCGATCGGAAGAAGTGGGGGGTAGCGATTCGGCGGAAGTACGGTGGGTGCGCGGCGTGCGCGACCTGCGCTCGGGCTTCGGTCTGCTGCCGGGATCCGGAGAAGGGCCGGATGGTTACGCACGATCAGTACGAGCCATTCCGGCGGCGCTTGCGTGCGCGGATGGCCACGGAAGCGGGTCGAAGCCTGTACGCCCAACGGCGTCAGACGGTGGAACCGAGATTCGGCCAGATCAAGCACGTGCACGGCGTTCGGCGTTTCATGCGTCGGGGTCTGGAGTCGGTCCGGACCGAGTGGTCGTTGATCTGCACGGCGGTCAATGTGGGGATTCTGCTTCGGAACTGGGATCAAGTCGCCGCGGTACTGTAGCCCGGCGGCGGGGCCCCGATTTGCCAACACTATGCCCCCCTGGAGGGGGGCAACAGACGCGGCAAGGAGAGCCTCGATACGACTCGAACAACCGAACGGTCGGTCTTCGCCAGGACCGGGCCGCGCGAGTCCGGCGCCGTGAAGTATTTCGACGGTCTGTCACGGTCGCGTCTCGGTGGCGTGCTGGTCGTGTTCGTCAGGTGGTGATATTCTGCGCGGGCTTTGCTGAGGCGCGGTTTTGGCGGGCGATGTTCGCATTTCGCCCTGGCTTGGGAGACACGGCATGGGCAATTTGCTTGGGATCGATGTCGGGACTTCGGCGACGAAGGTTTTGGTGTGCAACGGGGCGGGCAAGGTTTTGGGCACGGCCAATGTCGAGTATCCGGTCTACGCGCCGAAGCCGGGGTGGTCGGAGCAGGATCCGGTCGACTGGTGGAAGGCCACCATCAAGGGCATCGGCGCCGCGTGTAAGAAAGCACGGGTCAAGGCTTCGAGCATCACCGGCGTCGGGCTCTCGGGCCAGATGCACGGCAGCGTGTTCCTGGCCGACGGGACCAAGCCGTTGCGGCGGGCCCTGCTGTGGAACGACCAGCGCACCGCGGCCGAGTGCGACGAGATCGAGCGCCGGGCCGGCGGGCGCAAGAAGCTGATCGGCATGGTCTCGAACGTGGCCCTGACAGGGTTCACGGCCCCGAAGATCCTGTGGCTGCGCAATCACGAGCCCCGCGTCTATGAGAAAACGAAACACGTCCTGTTGCCCAAGGACTACATCCGGCTGTGCCTGACCGGCGAGTACGCCACCGAGGTGTCCGACGCCGCGGGCACGCTGCTGCTCGACATCAGGAGACGCGACTGGCACCGCGGGCTGCTCAGCAAGCTCGAGATCGACGCCGACCTGCTGCCGCCGTGCTTCGAGTCGGTAGTGGTCAGCGGCACGATCTCGCGGGCGGCGGCCAAGGCGACGGGACTGGCCCCGGGCACGCCCGTGGTCGGCGGCGCGGGCGACCAGCCGGCCGGGGCGGTCGGCAACGGCATCGTGCGCTCGGGCATCGTGTCGGCCACCATGGGCACGAGCGGTGTAGTGTTCGCCCACGCCGACAAGCCCGTGCCCAACAGCGCGGGCAACCTGCAATCGTTCTGCCACGCGGTACCGGGCAAGTGGTGCGTGTTCGGTTGCATGCTGGCCGCGGGCGGGAGCTTCCAGTGGCTGCGCAACACGCTGTTCGCCGACGCGGTGAAGAAGGCCCAAGCCGCGAAGCGCGATCCCGGCAGCGTCTACACCGGGATGATCAAGGAGGCCGAGAAGGCCCCGGCCGGTTCGGACGGGTTGTTCTTCCTGCCCTACCTGACGGGCGAGCGCTGCCCGCACCCCGACCCCGACGCCCGCGGCGGCTGGATCGGTCTGACCGCACGCCACGACCGGGCGGCCATGATCCGGGCCGTGCTCGAAGGCGTCACCTACGGCATGCGCGACCAGGTCGAGATCATGCGCTCGCGCGGCGTGAAGGTGACCGAGGTGCGGGCCGGCGGCGGCGGGGCGGCCAGCGCGTGGTGGCGCCAGCTTCAGGCCGATATGTACAAGGCCAAGGTCGTCACCATCAACACGCAGGAAGGCGCGGCCTACGGAGTAGCCCTGCTCGCCGGGGCCGGCACCGGCGAGTTCAAGAGCGTAGAAGAAGCGTGCAAGGCCGCGATCAAAATCACCGACACCCGCAAGCCCAACCGAAAGACGGCCAAGCAATACGACCGTGGCTACAAGGTCTACACGTCGCTCTACCGCGACCTGAAGAAGCGCTTCCCCGACATGGGCGCGCTGAGTGCGTGAGCCGACACCCCATTTCCGAACCGCGCCCGTGAGGAAGCGGCAACCGAGGACAGACAGCTCCAGTCAGCGCATGCGCGTGGCAATCGACACGTAGCCTCTTGCTCCGAAGGAGCAATGGACCGTAGCCAGGGGTGGAGCGAAGCGGAACCCCTGGGTCGCATGTATCGAGATGAACCCCGCCCCGGCAGGGGCGGAGGAATCCTAGCGGTGCGTTTCCTGCGCCCCTGCCGGGGCTGAGCGCCGGCGCCTCGACGGTTACCACGGGCTGGCGCCCGTGGCTACGATCCTTCGCCCCGCTCGGGGCGATCGACTGTTGGCTCATGTACCGATTCGGGGGCCAATCGCCGGTGCGATGTCGGTCGCGCGTTTCCCGCGATGACTGTGTTCCGCTTGCCCGCATAGCCGATTGAATTGTAGATAGACGTCAGCGCTCTGCGCGCACATCGCGCGCGGGCATATGGGGATTGTGCACGCAGATGTTATCGGCCGTTCAATCAGCGCTGGGTGGGATTCAACGCAGCACGGCGGGCATTGCCGTTGCTACGCACAATATCTCCAACTTCAACACGGACGGTTTTCGCGCCCAGCGGCTCGACGGCGCCGGGAACCTGCGCGCGCGTCACGACCCTCCGCCGCCCGAGCATTCCGAGTTGTCGGACGTCGACCTAGCCGAGGAAGCGATCAGCATGAAGCTCCACGAGAAGGCCTTCCGCGCCAACACGGCCGTGGTCCGCGCCGCCGATCGCATGACCGGCGAGCTACTCGACATCACGGCGTAACCCCGACGACGAACACCCACACCGAGACGCGACCGTGAGGGAGCGTGGTTTTGCCCGCACCCGGAGAAGAGCAGGTGAACAGGAGGCCAGGTGAGAGGGTGGGAAGGTGTGAAGGTGTGAAGGTGCGAAGGTGTGAAGGTGCGAAGGTGCGAAGGTGCGAGACTCACCCCGGCTACTCATCGAGGGCCACGACTTCTTGCTCAGAGATTCTGGGTGGTCACCGTTCTCTGAGGTTGCGGGGAGCGCGAAAACGGTGACCGTCCTTCATCTCTGTCCCTGATTCCACGACTGGGCGCGCTTCGGCGTGATCGGCTCGGTCCCGATGGATCGCGGGTGCGTGGGTGGTGCGCGCTGCGCCGCGCAAGACGGATCGCGCAGAAACGTCACCAGGCCGCGCAGATTGCTGCTGCGTTTGGTGGTGTTGCGCGTCGTGGGCGGGGTGAGTTCAACAATCGTGAGAGGTTGGTTGCCCGTTCGGATGGGCCGCGCGGCGCCGTGCAGAAACTGCCCGGCGGTCGCATGACTTGCGCGGCAGCGTTTTCTGCGTCTCTTGGCGCCTCGATCTTTCGGGCGATTCGCAAAACGCGCAAATCCCTTTGAAACAAGTCGGTTGCGCACGCTTGTGCCGAGTCGTTCGTCGCTTTTTTCGACTCTCCGCGCGCTCTGGCACGCAGGTTGCGTTATGGGCGACCTGCCGAGGGGATCCTCTTGGCGGCCAGGGTCGAGGTTTCGGTCGGCGGAGTGCCGGGCACGAGGCTTCGGAGGACGACTCGCATGAACGTGCAAAGTCACAACAAGGCATTGGACGCCGACGCGAAAGACCTGGAGATCGAGGCGATCGCCGAGCAGGTCTTTGCCATGGACTGGGCGACGCTGGGAGCGCGCGTCCTCGAGGCCGCCACGATCGCAACCGCGAGGCACATGGCTGTGGATGCCAGACGCATCGCGACAACCGGCTCGGTGGTGGAGCCACCGATGAGCGCAGTCTCGGGCCGCGTGTAGGGGGCGGGCCTGGGGCGCTCAGAGTGGGGTGGATAACCCATGGACTACGGACTGTGGCTATCAGCCGCGGGCTTGCAGGCGAACCAGTATCGGCAAGCCCTGATCGCCAACAACCTGGCCAACGCCGACACCGTCGGGTTCAAGCACGACCTGGCGGTGATCCGCGAGCGTAGCGTCGAGGCCGCCGAGGGCGGCAGCGGTCGGTTCGCGCATGACCTGCTTGACGACCTGACGGGCGGAAGTGTGGTGGCGCCCACGTACACCACGTTCGCCCAGGGATCGCTCAAGGAGAGTTCGCGCGCATTGGACGTGGCTATCAAGGGCGAAGGGTTCTTCACCGTGAACGCGGACGGTGAGACGCGCTACACGCGCGACGGACGATTCGCCGTCGACAGCAGCGGGCGACTGGTCACGGTGGCCGGGGCCAGGCCCGTGCTGGATGCGTCCGGCGAGGAGATCGTGCCGGGCACAGGCGGGGCGCCGAGCATCGAGAAGAACGGACTGGTGAAGCAGGGGGATCGGGTCGTCGGCCACCTGGGGGTCGTCGACTTTGCCGACAAGCAGCAGATCCGCAAGACCGGCGGCAACCTCTTCGACGCGAACGGCGAGCCGCCGGTCGCGTCGCAGGCGCAGTTGGAGCCCGGCTATGTCGAGGCCTCGACCGTCTCGCCGGTCCAGGCGATGGCCACCATGATCGAGATCTCGCGAGCGTATCAGTTGAACGCGAACCTGATCTCGATGCAGGACGACATGAACGGCCGAGCGGCCCGCGAGATCGGGCGGATCGGATAACGAGGGTGGACGAGTAACACGCAATGGCGATCACGGCACTGTACAGCGCGGCATCGGGGATGCGGGCTCTGGACACCAAGCTGAACGTCCTGGCCAACAATCTCGCCAACGTCAACACCGTGGGGTTCAAGCGATCCCGCACCAACTTCGAGGACCTGCTCTACCAGACCCGTCGCGAGCCGGGCATTCGCAACGCCCAGGACGAGCCCATCCCGCACGGCATCCTGGTCGGGCTCGGGGCCCAGGTGTCGGGGACACAGCTCAACTTCGGCGAAGGCGGCGTGGACACCACGAACGGCAAACTCGACCTGATGATTCAGGGCGAGGGGTTCTTCCAGGTGCGCACGATCTACCAGGGTCAGGAGGCGGTTGCCTACACGCGGGCCGGCAATTACGTGCGCAACAGCGAGGGCAACCTCGTGCTGGGCAACAGCGAAGGGTCGCTCCTCGACCCGCCGGTGCAAGTGAGTACGGAGATTCCCACCAGTCAGATCGCCATCGGATACGACGGCAGCGTGTCCGTTCGAGACGAGTCGGGTGCCATCACCGAGGTCGGGCAGATCCAACTCGCCCGGTTCTCGAACAAGGAAGGCCTGCTGGCGATCGGCAAGAACCTGTTCCTGGCCACCGACGCGTCGGGCGAGGCGGTCACCGCCAACCCACGAACGGACGGGATGGGCGCGATCCAGCAGGGGGCGCTCGAGTTGAGCAACGTCGATCCGGTTCGCGAACTGGTGGAGCTGATTACGACGCAGCGGGCGTTTGAGTTGAACTCGCAATCGATCCAGGCGGCCAACGAGTCGCTGCAGATCGTCGGCAATCTGAGAAGGTCCTGATGAGCACAGGCATCATTGACATCATGTACGTCTTGCGAAGGCACGCCGGGCACCGTGTAGGTCCGGCGATGACCTTGCGGTGGGTCTTCGTGATCGCCGCCGTTCTTCTCGTGCTGACTACCGCGGCGAACGGTCAGTCGATCCGGATGTTGCGCGTGGGCGTGGTGACCGACGACGTGATTCGCGTGGCCGACGTGGCCGAGCTGGCGGGCCTCGACGCGCAAGCGGCCGACGCGATCGGCAAGCTGCGCCTGGCCCGGGCCCCGGCCCCGGGGGCGGGGCTGACGGTCAAGCAGGATCGTCTCCGCACGGTGCTGCGCGAAGCGCGGGTCAACCTCGCGGCGGTGTCGCTGCGGGGGGGCACGCGATGCGAAGTGTCGCGGCCGGCGGACATGCCGGGGTCCACGCGGCCGGTCTCCCGTCCGGCGAGCGCGACACCGGTGCAAGCGGCTTCGGATTCGGGGAAGGGTGAGACACCCGGCGTCGCCACGCTGGCCTCGGCGGTGCGGGGGTTCTTCCGCGAGCGGCTGGCCGCGTACGGCGGGCAGGTGAACGTACGGTTCGCCGAAGGCGTGCGCAGCGAACTCGGGCTGTCCGCTCCGCGGTTCAGCTTCGAAGTGCGTCCCAAGAAACGCCGGATGCTGGGGCTGGTGAGTCTCGAGGTCGAAGTGCGCGAGGCGGGGCGCGTGCTTCGGAGAGTCCCGGTGGTGGCGGAGGTGACGCTGGTCAAGCGTGTGGTGGTGGCGAAGACGCCGATCAATCGCGGGGCCCCGATCCGTCCCGGGCACCTCATGGTTGCCGAGCGGACCTTCACGAAGGCGGAAGACGTGGGTGAAGCTGATCCGGCCGCTTTCGCCGGCAACGAGGCCAAGAACTTCATTCCCGTCGGCCGGGTGCTCCACTCCGGCGACGTCAAGCCTCTGGATCTCGTGAGACGCGGGGATCGGATCACAGTGACGTTGCGACGGGGTCGGCTGGTGATCGAGACGGTGGCCAAGGCTCGCAAGAACGGCGGCTACGGGGATGTGATTGAGGTGATGAACGAGGTGACGCGCAAGAACTACTTCGTGCGCGTCGTCGGGCCCGGGGCGGGCGAGGTCACGGACATGCCGGCGCCCCGCCTCGCCGCGCTGCCGCAAAGGAGCTCGAGATGAGCGTGACGCGGTTGATGATGACATTCGTGTGTGCCTGGCCTGCGGTCGTGTACGGGCAGTCGTCGTCGCTGTGGTCGGACGGCGCCAAGGAGGCCAAGAACGAGAAGTCCGAGGCTCCCTCGTCGTCGGCGCTCACGGCCGCATCGCGCATCGGACGTGAAGAGCCTCGCGGTAACCCCGTGCTCGAGAAGCATTCGTTCTTCGCGGTCGGACCGCCGAAGCCCAAGAAGTTCAAGGTGCACGACATCGTCACCGTCATCATCAACGAGTCCCGCCGCTCGCAGAGCCGGTCGCAGCTTGATCAGGAGAAGGACTTCAAGGTCGACTCCAGTTTCGACCAGTGGTTCCGCATTCACGACAAGAAGTTGATTCCCAACAACTTCTCGGCGGGCAAGCCGGGCGTGAAGTTCGACTTCGGCACCGAGTTCGAAGGCCAGGGTCAGATGCGCAGGGACGAGCGGTTGATCACGCGCATCGCCGCCGAGGTCGTCGATGTCAAGCCGAACGGCAACCTGATCATCGGGGCGTCCAAACTCATCAACGAGGAAGGGGAGGAGCGGATCCTGACTCTGACGGGTAAGTGTCGGAGTGCCGACGTGTTGCCGGACAACACGATCCTGTCGACGCAGGTCGCGAGCCTGGTGATCGATTCAGAGGCCACCGGCGCGTTGCGGGACGCGTCGCGTCGCGGGTGGATCCCGCGGGCGCTGGATTTCATCCGGCCGTTCTAGAGGGGATGTGGGCGGAGCAATGGAAACGGTAATGCCGACACGAAGCGAAGCTGTGGGGGTGGGGTCGCCGCAGGCGGCTTGTCTGCTCGGGTGCGGGCTGACGACCCGCCCGTGGCACCCTGAGACCCCCCGTATGATGCCGCGGGCGTTCGGGCGGTTCGCTCTTGCTGCGGCGGTGTTGGCGCTGTTCGTGTGGGCACCTCGCGCGGAGGCGCTCAAGGTCGGTGATGTGTCGAAGCTCAAGGGGGCGCGGATCAACCGGCTGACGGGATTGGGTCTCGTAACCGGCCTCCGCGGCACGGGCGACGGCGACAACTCGGCCCAGGCCGCCCGGGCGCTGGCCGGGTTCCTCGACCGGTTCTCCGCGCCGGTGTTTCCAGCCGACGAGCTGAGTCTCAAGAACGTGGCGATCGTTCAACTGACGGTGACGCTTCCCGAGAACGGCGTGCGCGAAGGGGACGCAGTCGACGTGGACGTGTCGACGGTGGGTCCGGCGAAGTCGATCGCGGGCGGACGGCTGCTGCAGACGCCGTTGCTGGGTCCGCGGGCCGAGCGGCTGTTCGCGTTTGCGGCCGGCCCCGTGGTGTCTCCGCCCGACGAGCCGAACGTGGGCCGGATTCGCAAGGGGGCGGTGATGGAAGCGGACGTCATTCACTCCTACATCGCCACGGGCCGGGAGATGGTCGACGCCTATCGGCTGGCGGGTCAGCGCCTGACGGTTGATGGGTTGGAGCAGTGGGCGCGGCCCGAGGGGCACTACATCACGCTGCTCATCGACGACGAGCACGCCAGCTACCAGCTTGCCCAGACCATCGCCAAACAGATTGACGAGGAGTACGCGATCGACGACGTGGCGACGGAGCGGCGACGAATGGCGGCCGCCACCGGCCCGCGCGACGTGGTCGTGGAGATTCCGGTTCACGAGCAGAGCATGCCCGCGCGGTTCATCGGCGACATCCAGTCGCTCGAGCTGCTCATGCCGTCGAGCGAGGCCCGGGTCGCCATCAACCGGCGCCGAGGCACGATCGTCGTGAATGGGGACGTCGAGATCTCCGCGGTCGGCATCGCCGTGAAAGGACTCACCATCACCACGGCGCCGCCGGCGGCGCCCGGTGCGCAGGGTCAGGCCGTCCCGCCCGAGCCTATACCGAGGTCGTTCATCGAGCTCGATCAGAAACTCGATCAGACGACCGAACCGGGGACCAAGCTTTCGAACCTGCTGGCCGCGCTGAACCAGTTGAGGGTGGACACAGATCGGCAGATCGACGTGATCGAGGAACTGCACCGGGCGGGACAGCTTCACGCGAAGCTGATCCCGGAGGACTGACCGCGCGCACGGTGCGCCCGCGGCAAGGATGCCTTTGAATGGACGTCACGAACAGCACACCGCTCGAAAGCCCGACCCCTTCGCCGGAGATGTCGGCCAAGCAGCGCGCGTTGCGGCAGACGATCGGCGAGGTCGTGGGGATTACGTTCTACGGGCAGTTGTTGCGATCGATGCAGAACAGCCCCCTCAAGGGCGACGTCGGTCACGGCGGTCGCGGCGAGGACGTGTTTGCCGGCCAACTCTACATGGAGCTGGCCCAGCGCGCGGGTCGGCAGGACCGGATGCCGATCAACGAGGCGATGTATCGCAGCTTGCACAAGGGCTTGCAGAACTCGAAATGAGGGAGCGTGTCGGCTTGGAGCCTTCAACGGAACAACGACTGAACGATCTCGTGCGGGTCCTGGGCGACCTGACTCGGCTGCACGAAGAGCTGCGGGCGACGATCCGGCGGAAGCTGGACGCGGCCCGCGCGGCCGAGGTCGAGGTGATTCAGTCGTGCACGGCGCGCGAGGCGTTTCTGGCGACCCGGCTTCGGCAGCGCGACGGGCTTCGACGGCAGTTGGCGGAGCGGATCGGCGGTGACATGGGGCTCGCGGCGGAGACGGCGCGATCGGCGTCGGTTTCGGAACTCGTGCGCGAGGCCCCCGAGCCGCTACGGGGACGGGTGCTGGCGGCGGCGACGGCACTGCGCGATCGCGCCGAGCAGGTGGCGGACCTCAATCGGACGGCCGCCCTGGTGACCGGGACGATGCTCGAGCACTTGCGGGCGGTGACGACGGCGATGACCCAGGCCGGGTCCGAGTCCAGCGGCTACTCGTCGGAGGGTCGGCGGGCGGTCGGTGCCCCGGTGCGCGTTTTTGATGCGGTAGGGTAAAAGATGGGTTTGTTGACATCATCGTTGCAGATCGGCAAGAGCGCGCTGCTCAGCTACCAGGCCGCGCTTCAGGTGGTCGGCAACAACATGGCCAACGCCGGCAACGCGCAGTACACGCGCCAGACGGCGATCCTCCAGGCCATTCCCGGTGTCCGGTTCGTCGAAGGCATCCAGCCCGGGGCGGGCGTAGCCATCACCAACCTCAAGCGCAACATCGACGAGCAGCTCGAGACCCGCTTTCGCTCCGCCGTTTCCGACCAGGAGCAGACGTACATCGAGCAGCGCTCGCTCGGCCGGATCGAGTCGCTTCTCAATGAACTGACCGAGACCGACCTGTCGACCTATCTGAACAACTTCTTTAACTCCTTCGCCCAACTGCAGGCCGATCCCGGCGACCTGACGCTGCGGGACATCGTGGTGATCAACGGCGACGCGTTGACCACGGCGATGCAACGACAGCAGACGGACCTGGAGAATCTCGCGGAGGAGCTGAACGAGCAGTTGATCCATCACGCCAGCAGCGCGACCAGGTATGCCGAGGACATCGCCCGCCTCAACGGCGAGATCCTCGCCGCCGAGTCATCGGCCCGGACGGTGGCGGCGCCGTTGCGCGACCAGCGCGACGAGGCCCTGCGCGAGTTGTCCAAGCTCATCGAGATCCGCACCGTCAACCACGACAACGGATCGGTGGCCGTCTACATCGGCAGCGAGCCGATGGTCGAGTTCGACGGGGCGCGTGCATTGACGACCACGGAGGCGGTGGTCAACGGGCAGCGCAAGGTCACGGTCCGCTTCGCGGACAACAAGTCGGCGGTCAAACTCGAGGGCGGTACGATCGCGGGCACCGTCGCGTCGCGCGACACGCATGTCTCGAACCAGTTGGGTCGACTGAACCAGCTTGCCCAGGCCCTGATCGAGGAGGTCAACAAGCTGCACGCCTCCGGCCAGGGTCTCTCGAAGCACACCGACCTGACGGGAACGTACGCGGTGCTGGACTCGACGGTGGCGCTGAACACGGCGAGCAACGGACTCGACCTGATTCCGACGAACGGCTCGTTCATCATCACGACATACGGCACGGACGGCAGCCCGATCGAGACGAAGATCGACGTGGACCTCGACGGGATCGGGGGAAACGACATGACGCTCGACGACCTGGCCACGGCGATCGGCGGGGTCCCCGGGCTCGCGGCGACGGTCACGTCGGCGGGGCAGTTGCAGATCACGGCAGCCACCGGCACGAGCTTCACGTTCAAGGAGGACTCTTCGAACGTGCTGGCGGCGCTGGGCCTCAACACGTTCTTCGAAGGGCAGGATGCCAGTGACATCGAGGTCGGCACGTTGGTCAAGTCGGACCGCCGGTTCCTGGCCGCGGCCCTCGACGGGCTGTCGGGTGACGGCAGCAACGCCCAGCGGCTGGCCCTGGTCGGCGACGCGGTGGCCGACTCCCTCAGCGGCTCGAGCATCATGGACTATTACAAGTCCATGGTGAGCGGGATCGCAGTCGCCGGGGCGGCGGCCCGCTCGGCGAGCGAGGCGGCGACGGTTATCGCCGGTTCGCTGACCGCGCAGCGCGAGTCGGTCAGCGGGGTGAGCCTCGACGAAGAGTCCATCGAGATGCTCAGGCTCGAGCGCGCGTTTCAGGGGACGTCCCGGTACATCCAGGTCGTCGACACGCTTATCGAGGAGATGCTGTCACTCGTGCGGTAGGCACGGGTGTGGGCGGAGACGGTATGGCGATCTCTTCCATCAACTTCCTGCGGGTCAGCGAAGGCCTCAAGACCTTCGCGCTGCTGGACTCGCTGCGCCAGAACACACTGAAGCTGTTCGAAGAGCAGCAACGGCTCGCGACCGGGAACCGGCTCAACGCCCCTTCGGACGATCCGGTGCTGGCCGCTCAGGCGCTCGACCTGACCACGTTGTTCGAACGGCAGGAGCAGGTGCTCGAGAGCATCCGCACCGCCGACACGTTCCTCACCGTGACCGACTCGACGATCGGCGAGATCAGCGGTTTGCTCATCGATGCCCACAGTCTGGCCCTGGAGAACGTCGAGACGGTCCGGCTTCCGGAAGAGCGTGAAGCGGCCGCCATCCTGATCGACGGCATCATCAAGCAGCTCGTGGAGGTCGGGAACCGGACCTACGCGGGGACACAGTTGTTCGGGGGACGCGAGACCGACTCATCACCGCTCAGCCAGGAGGCCGGCGGTGTGCGGTATGTCGGCGACACGACCGAGTTGCAGGCCCTCGTCGAGCTCGACCAGTCGGATTCGTTCAGCCTCACCGCCGACCGGCTGTTCGTTACGTTGTCGACCGCGGTGCAAGGATACGTCGACCTGAACCCGGCCCTCACCGCCGACACGCGCCTGGCGGACGTGCGCGGCGCCAACGACGCCGGGGTCCGGCTGGGCACGATCGCGATCACGGAAACCACCGGCGTCGGCGTGTTCACCGTCGACCTGAGCGAGGCCGACGTGATGAGCGACGTGGTCGACAAGATCAACGACGCTGCCGCGACGGCGGGCTCGACGATCACTGCGTCGTTGACGGCGACGGGGGTGCAGATTGCGGGTGGGGGCAACTCGTTCACGATTGCGGATCCCGGCAACGGCTACACGGCGTCGGACCTCGGCATCGTGCAGAGCGTGCCCGGTCCCGGTCCGCTGGTCGGAAACGACCTCGATCCGAAGCTCACGGTGCGGACAACGGTGGCGGCCCTGGCCGGCGGTGCGGGCGTCAATCTCGCCGGCGGGTTGCGGCTCACATCGGGGCTGAATACGGCCACCGTCGACACGAGCACGGCAACGACGGTGCAGGACATCATCAACGCGATCAACACCGCGGACGGCGTGCCCGCGCGGGCGTTCATCAACAGTGCGGGCACGGGAATCGACGTGCTCAATCCGCTCTCCGGGGCCGAGTTGGGCATCGGAGAGAACGGCGGGACGACCGCCGCCGAGCTGGGCATCCGTTCGATGCACGGGGCCACCCCGCTCGCCGACCTCAACCGCGGACAGGGCATGGGTACGGTCACGGGGGCCGACATCCAGGTCATCGCCCGGGATGGGGCGACCGTCGACGTCGACCTGTCGTCGGCGACGACGATTCAGGACGTGATCGACGCGATCAACGTCGCCTCCGCCGCCCTCGGAAACCCGGTCACGGCGAGTCTGGTCACGACCGGCAACGGGATCTCGATTGCCGACAACACTGCCGGTGCGGGCAGCCTCGCGGTCCAGAACCTCAACTACTCGACCGCGGGCACCGACCTCGGGCTGATCAAGTCGGTGGCGGTAGGCGATCTGTCGGGCGACGACGTGAACGGCGTGATTCCGGAAGGCGTGTTCACTGCTTTGACCGACTTGCGGGATGCGCTGCGGGCGGGCGATCAGGTGAAGATCCAACTCGCGTCCCAGCGACTGGAGACGATGCAGGATGAGATCAATCGCGTGCACGGAGAGATCGGGGCGCGGTCACAGGCGATGCAGACCCGACTCGACCTGACCGAAAGTGCCGTACTCGCGACGCAAACGTTGCTCAGTGAGGTGAAGGATCTCGACTACACGGAGGCGGTTACGACGTTTCAGCAGGCGGAGACGACGCTCCAGGCGAATCTGCTCGCCGGCTCGCGGCTGATGCAGTTGTCGCTGATGGACTTCCTGCGGTAGACGCCGCGGGCGGCACGCGCGCCAAACGCGGAGCGATCGAAGGCCTGGGTGGGCGGGAGACGAGGGCGAAGAGCGATCGGGGAGGGGAGAAGCGATTGTGAGACGTTCCGACGTTTCGGCCGGATGGTCCGGCCGGGGCGGACGGCGATGGTTTCCGGTGACTAGGATTCGCCGGACGAGAGGAGTTGCGCGATGATTATCGCAACGTCGCGGTTTGGAAACATGGAGGTGGACGAGTCGCGGTTGATCCGCTTCCCGCAGGGAGTCCTCGGGTTCCCCGCGCAGCACGATTACGCGCTCATCCAGACGAGTGAGCAGAGCGACTTCTACTGGCTTCAGTCGGTGGACCGGCCGGAGCTGGCGTTCGTGGTCTGCGATCCGCGTCTGATGGTGCCCGACTACCGAGTTCCGATTCGGGCCGAGGACCTCGAGCAGATCGACCTGGATGCCCCCGACGGTGCCCAGGTGTTCGTCATCGTCAACAAGATCGACGATCTGCTGACGGGCAACCTGCAAGGTCCGCTCGTGATCAACACCGGGAACCGTGTGGGCAAGCAGTTGGTGCTGTCGGATCGGCGCTATTCGACGCGGCATCCGCTGATGAAGCTGCAGGAACGCGAACCGGCGGTCAGCAAGACGGCGTAGGGCCGCGGATTCGGCCGACTCGCGTGACGCGCGGTGCCCTGGCGGCTCACCGGGCAGATCACAGTTGGTCTGACGATCCGCGTCTCTTATGCCGCCCGTCGGTTGCCGGTTGCCTGCGTCGCCGACACTGCCCGTCGTGCTCGGGAATCACCCGGGTCTTCTGCAGTGTGGCGAATCCGGATGACTCCGGAAGTCAGGCAGCGGTGGCTTCGAAACCAACATCGGCATGACCATGGAAGGAGCCGAGCATGTTGGTGCTCTCTCGACAACGCGATGAGACGATCATGATCGGGGATGATGTCGAGATCACGGTCGTCGACATTCGCGGTGATAAAGTGAGACTTGGGATCACCGCCCCCAAGTCGGTTCCCGTACACCGCAAGGAGGTCTACGACGCCATCCAGCGCGAGAACCGCGCAGCGACAGGGATGGAGCCGTCGGACTTGCCCGGTAGGACCGAGGTCGGAAAGCCGAAGGACAACAATTCCGACCGGCGAAGGGAGGGTGAGAGTCTCCCATGAACACCTCGATCGCAAAACCCGGCGACCGGAGGCGACGCGTCGGCGGAACGGTCCGACGCCGGGGGACTCAACGGGACCACGGAACCGGTCAAATGAGGAGGACCGGCCATGGCTAGGATCAACACGAATGTTCCCGCAATGGTTGCGCGCCATCAACTCAATCGGTCGCAGGAATCGATGCGCCGGACGCTCGAGCGGCTGTCGAGCGGCCTGCGGATCAATCGTGGTGCCGACGATCCGGCGGGACTGATCGTTTCGGAGACGCTGCGCGCGGAAATCGCGGGCGTGGGTCAGGCGATCGACAACTCGCAACGGGCCGTCAACGTGATCGCCACGAGCGAAGGGGCTCTCAACGAGGTGGCCTCACTGCTGCTCGACGTCAAGGAGCTGATCGTCGAGGGAGCGAACAGCGGCGCGCTGTCGGACGCGGAGATCCGAGCCAACCAGTTGCAGGTTGATTCGGCCGTTGAATCCATCACCCGGATCGCCAATACGACCACGTTCGCCGGAAAGCACCTGCTCAACGGCTCGCTCGACTACATCACGAGCGGTCTGCGCACCAGTGCCGTTACGGCACTCAGCATCGAACGGGCGCAGTTCGGCACCAATTCGTTCATTCCCGTGAGCATCGATGTCCTGGTCAGCCAGGCCGCCGAGAAGGCGCAGCTCCAGTTCATCAACAGCCAGGTCACGCAGGACGTCACGATTGAAATCGCCGGCAAGGACGGTGTGGTCACCCTGTCGTTCATGGCCGGGACCAGCGCCGCCAAGATCATGTCCGGCGTGAACATCGTGTCCGATGCGACCGGCGTGACGGCGAGCCTCCTCTCGGCATCCAATCCGCAGAGCGGGATCGTCTTCCAAAGCGCGAGCTACGGGTCGGATGCCTTCGTGTCCGTCAAAGCGATGGCCAGCTCGAACCCCTTCACGGTCCAGGACGCTCTGGGCAGCGTTCGGGAGCGCGATACGGGACAGGACGCGGTTGCGGCGATCAACGGTGCGCTGAGTCGCGGAAGGGGCCTTGAATTGACATTGAACACCACAACTCTGGACATGGTCTTGACGCTCGACGCAGCCTTCGGGGAGGGCCAGACCAGCTTCTCGATTACGGAAGGAGGAGCGCTGTTCCAACTCGGCTCCGAGGTCGACACCAACCAGCAGGCAAGCGTCGGCGTCCAGTCCGTGGCCGCTTCGCGGCTCGGCAACGCCAACGTCGGGTTCCTGTCCGAGATTGTCACCGGGGGAGCCAACTCGCTGGTCGAAGGCCAGTTCTCGGCCGCGTCGGACATCGTCGAGGAGGCGATCCAGCAGGTGGCAACGTTGCGGGGAAGGCTCGGGGCGTTCGAACGGAACACGCTTCAGACCAACATCAACCAGTTGTCCATCACGTTGGAGAACCTGACCGCGAGTGAATCGTCGATTCGCGATGCGGACATTGCCTATGAGACGTCGGAGCTGACGCGTCTGCAGATCCTCACGAACGCGGGCACGAGCGTACTCGCCATGGCGAACGCGACGCCGCAGAGCGTGTTGTCGCTGCTTGGCGGGTAGCGAAGCGCTCGGGGGTCGAGCGTTCTCGACTTCGTGATCGGGTTCGTTCGTCGGGGGGCGTATTTTCGCGTGAGCGCTATTGCAGCAGGGCGATCGCCCAGGTTACCGCACTCATCACGAGCGTCACGATCGCGACGTATCCGACCAGTGCCTTGATGTCGTCCCGAATTCGGGCGGTGGGTCCGTCCAGGCGTGCGAGGACCGATTCGAGGATTCCGAGCGCGGCCATCGCGATGCGCGAACTCAGGGACGGGATGTCCGGGGCGGGCTCAGACGCTTCCGCCGGGGGTACGTCGGGCTGGGCCGTTACGACTTCGGGCGGGGGTGGCGGGAGCGGCGGTTCTGTTGACTCAGCGGTCTTGGCCGGGGCCTCGGAGGCCGCGGCTGCGAGGAACTCCTCGATTTCCTCCTCGGCCGCAGGCTCGGCCGCGACTGATTCCCCCACCGTGCCCGCGTCGGCCGTCGGCGCCGGGGCTTCCGCGGGAGGCGGGGCCGACGACGAGGCCTCGGCCGCGAGCGTGTCGTCGAGCGCCTCACCGGTCAGAGCGGCTTCCTGCTCCGGCGCTTCCTCGGCGGCGGTCGCGGTAACGGTTGCTGCCTCCACAGGCTCGGGCTCCCCCGTTTCCGTCGACGGATCCGCGCCCGCAATCAACGCCTCCAGCTCGTCGAGTTGGGCGTCAAGATCTTCCAGCGTCTCGCTTGGCTCGGATGCCATTCGTGTCACCGTCCTCGCGTCGCACGTCGATGCGGGAGCCGTTACATGGCGTCTATCGGAGCAACCCGCAGATGAGGTGCAGCGATTCGTCGCCGGTGTGTGGGCCGGTGGGGTCGCGCGTCGGACGGATTGCGACGTTTTCAGCTTTGGCGTGCGGGGTCAACCGCATCCCGCGCGAACGCGCTCGCGGCGGCGGGACTGCCGGTGTCAGCCGCCCGCCACGCGCGCGATCTGGCGGCGGAGGTGGGCGACGCTGCGCCGCATCTCGTCCATGCCGTTCATGCCGTCTTCGATCGAGACCCAGCCGTCGTAGCCGCGTCCGGCGAGCAGGTCGAAGATGGCGTCATAGTCGATCAGGCCGGTGCCGACCTCGCCGTGAATGAGGTGGGGCGAGTATCCGAAGGAGCCGTCGGCCTGCTTCAGCTCGTCGAGCGAGTGTCCTTCGGCCATGCGGCGGTCCGAGGCATGCATGGTCACAACGCGGTCGAGCACGCGGCGCAGCACTTCGATGGGGTCCGCTCCGGCGACGATGGCATTGGACGGATCGTACTGCACGCCGAAGCGCGGATGGTCGACGCGGTCGATGATCCGGTAGAAGATCTCCGGGGGCATCGCGAACTCCGCGTACCGCCAGTAGCCGTCCTTGTAGTGGTTCTCCATGGCGAGTGTGAGGTCGAGCGTCTCCGCCTCCGGAAGCAGGGCTTCGATGGCTCGGACCGTCTGGTCGATGCCCTCCTGCTCGCTGATCTCCGGTCGGGCCTGCCCGGAAAGCACCCGGCAGTAGCGCACGCCCATCGCGGCCGACGCCCGCATGACCTCGACCTGCCGGTCGAGCGACTTCTGCCACAGTGCGGTGTCGGTCGTGGTGAAGTCCGGGCTCGTGCACATCATCACGATGGGCAGCCCCAGCGACTCGGCCAATGATCGCACCTCGCGCAGGTAGGCGGGCTCGAACGAAGTGAGGAATCCGTCGTAGAGCTCAAGCCCGTCTCCCTCGAGTTGGGGGGCCTGTCGAATCCAATCGAACAGCTCCATCCGCCCTTCGACGATGTCCTCGATGTAGCACTTTGGGAACAGGCTGACCTTCATGTTTCGCACCCCGCAAGCACGAGGCGATTGTACACGGGCGGTGTCGGGCCGCCCACCGAGCTTGACGTCCGGGCGGAATTCGCCGAGTCTGTGTGTCGCTTGCAGGGAGGCGGGCCGTTTCCTTCCGGGCAGTGAGACCGGCGCAACGGCGTACGGGGCCGCCCCGGCGGGATTCACCGGAATCGAGTGATCAAGGCCGGGCGTCGGCATGCTTGGCCTGTTGTATGCAGATCGGGAAAGAAAAGGTGAATCGGATGAGACGGAAAGCAGCGATTGCGTTCGTACTGTTGACGGTGGGGGCCGGGGCGCCGGTGGTGGCGCAGAACCCCACGGTGGTCGGGGACGAGTACTTCTTCAGTGTCGGGCGCCCGCCGGGATACATCGGGCCGATGCCGGCGACTTTCGAGGACGACGGCACCACCGTCTACTATGTCGGACTCGACTACTATTCACAGCTCTACATCACGACGAACCCGGCCGATCCGGATCTGGACGTCGAGATGATGACGATCCATACGGAGGCGGGGCAGCAGCGCGAGTACGCGATCGTCATCGACTTCACCGGAGTCATTGACCGGGTGACCGCACGCGGGTATCCCCCGGACATCGTGGGCAATACCACGTTCTGGTTCGACGACATCGAGTCGACGACGGCGGGCAGCGACGTCCCCGCGCGCCGGATGGGCAATCTGCGGCTGTTGCGCGGCGCCCAGATCGTCGACCCGCCGGCGCGGTTCTCCGACGAGAGCGGCGTGACGCCGCCGGTGCCGGCGGATGATCTGTTCACCGTCGACGCGTTCGGCAACGGGCGCATTCCGTCCCCCAACGGTTTCGGCGAAGGCCTCGTATTCACGCTCGTCGACTGGAACAGCGTGCTCACCGAGCCCGTGATCCGGATCGAATTCGACCTCGAGGCCGAGGAGGCCTCGGTGCAGACGCTCACCGAGCAGGGCATGACGATGCTGGTGCTGGTGTTGGTGCCGGCCGGTGCGATCTACATTCATCGGCGTCGTCGGGCCGCCGTGGTCGACGAGCCGGACACCTGGGTGCTCTGAGTCGCATCGTCGGGGGGCCGGGTGCGGGTGCCCCATCCTTCGCGGTTGTGCGCGAAGGCTGGAGGACGGACGACGGCGCGAATTGAGCAGGAGTGGTCGGGGACGGACTACAGTATGAAACACCCGTCGCACGGCTGGTACGTCATCGGTATCCCACGCTTGGCCAACCGCGGTCAAGGGCGGGGCGCCCACGATCGCCGTTTGCACGCTTTCACGCTTGTCGAGCTGATGATCGTCGTGGCGATCCTCGCTCTTCTGGTCACGATCGCGCTGCCGGCGCTGGCGGCCGCGCGGCAGCAGGCGCAAACCGTCGTGTGCTCGGCTCGGCTGCGCGAGTGTTTCCGCGCGCTGCACATGTACACCGAAGACAACCGCGACTGGTTGCCCTACATGGGCAGCTACTTCCGTGCCCGCAAGTTCGCGCACCCCCAGGAGGGGCGCGAGTGGCCGACGGCGATCGCGCGCTATCTCGACAACGTGTGGGAGGTGCACCGGTGCCCGTCGGATCTCGAGTCGGTCGAGGTGCGCGTTGTCGACGGGGAACTCCAACGGATCGATCCGACGGCGCCGGCGGACGCGCCGGACGAGGCGGGGGTGCAGCGGGCCTTTCTGAGCTTCCGCGGCGAGGAGCGGCGGCGGGCTCGGCTGGCGGCACCGAATCGCCCGAACAACGCGATCCTGCTGATCGAGGGCATGACCCATGTGCCGCGCAACAAGCCCCTTGATCATTTCCACTCGCTGATTCGGCCCGGGGTCACGAATCCGGAGCCGCATGAGAGCTTCCTCCGCCACCGCGAGGCGTCGCACTTCCTGTTCTACGACGGGTCCATCGAACGCATCGCGGGCAAGACGCTCGCTCGCCTCCAGACGCGGCATCGGAATGCGGAACTCCCCTCGATTCACGACATCCCCCGATGAGCATGAAGATCGCATACGTTGCCGCCGGTGCGGGGGGGATGTACTGCGGCATGTGCATCCGTGACGAAGCGCTGGCCGCGGCCCTGATGGCGGCGGGCCAGGACGTGACCCTGGTGCCCACCTACACGCCGCTTCACACCGACGACAAGGACGTCAGCGATGGGCGGCTCTTCTACGGTGGGATCAACGTTTATTTGCAGCAGAAGTCGGCGGTGTTCCGGCACACGCCCTGGTTCGTCGATCGGTTGTTCAACGCCCACGGGCTGGTGCGCTGGGCCTCGAAGGTCAGCACCAAGGCCGACCCGGAGATGATCGGAGCCCTGACCGCCTCCATGCTTGCGGGGGAGGACGGTCACCAAGCCAAGGAACTCGAGAAGCTGGTCCGGGCCCTGAAGCAAACGATTCGACCCGATCTGGTGCAGTTGAGTACGGCCCTGCTGATCGGGGCGGCGGGCCGGATCAAGGCCGAGCTCTCGGTGCCCGTGCTTGTCGGCTTGCAGGGCGAGGACGTCTTCCTCGACGGGTTGCCCGAGGCCCATCGCGACGAGTGTATCGCGTTGCTGAGCGAACGAGCCGGCGACGTCGATGGGTTCATCGCGACCAGCACCTACTACGCGAAGGTGGCGGCGAAGCGCTACAACATCGACCGGGGGCGCATCGTCGTGGTGCCGTCGGGGATCAACCTGATTGGCCACGGGCCCCCGCCCGAACCGCCGTCCGACGTGTTCACCGTGGGCTACCTGTCGCGCATCTGTCCGGAGAAGGGGCTGCACCTCCTGGTCGAAGCGTTCCATCAGTTGCGATTGGCGACGAAAGGACGCCGGTCGCGTTTGGTCGTCGCCGGCTGGCTCGGGCCGGAGGAGCGTCCGTACTTCGACGAGGTCCGCGCCCAGGTCGAGAAGCACCGCTTCGCGGCGGACTTCGAGTACGTCGGGCAAGTCGATCGCGCCGGGAAGATCCGCTTCCTGCAAGGGCTGTCGGTGTTCTCGGTGCCGACGGTCTATCGCGATCCGCGCGGGCTGTGCGTGATCGAAGCAATGGCCAACGGCGTGCCCGTGGTGCAACCCCGGCACGGCGTGTTCACCGAGCTGATGCGCGCGACGGGCGGGGGAATGCTCGTCACCCCGGACGATCCGCTCGAGTTGGCCGAGGCGCTGCTGCGCCTCATGGACGACGCCGACGAGCGCGAGCGACTCGGCAGCGCAGGCCGCCGTAGCGTGGTCGAGAAGTTCTCGGCCGAGGCCATGGCGAGCGCCACGCTCGAGGTGTACCGCCGGCACGTGGCGGGCTCGTAGCTCGACGCCGGTCTGTTGCCGGAACGCCCAGTCATTCCGAACCGCGCCCGTGAGGAAGCGGCCATTGCCGATTCGCGAGCACCAAAAGACGATCGAGTGGGGCATGGGGGTTGCATGCCCGAATCGTGTCCCCCACCTTTGAAAAGGCGGGCCACCCCTTCCCTGCGGGGCGTGCGCGCCTATGGGGAACCACAATCCCAGATTGTGGCGATGATTCTCCGGAACGGACTGTCACTCGGCTGAAAGTAGTACAGGGTGACGATCTTGCCGTCGGGTCGCTGGAGCGAGCGAGGATAGCCCATGTCGCGACCGCCCCCGTTCGTCTTCAGCACAAAGGGCTCGCTCCACGTCTTGCCGTCGTCGCGGCTGAACTTCGCCTGCATCTCATAGGGGGCCTTTCGCACGCCGTACGTCAGGCACAGCCGCCCGTCTTTCAGCTTGATCATCGACGGCGGGTTGCCCTCGCCGGCATCCTCGACGGCCTTGCCCACGTAGTCCCAACTGCTGCCGTTGTCGTGCGACTTCCAAGTATCGATCCAGCGATGGTGCTTCTCACCCGGGCCTTCGCGCCGGCGCGTGGTCATCACCAGGTCGCGCTCGGAGAGTCTCACCGTCGAGGGCATGATCGAGAACCCGTTCGGCTCCGGGCCCACGTAGGACACGAACTTCCAGTTTCGGCCTCCGTCGGTCGTACGTCCGCAGAAGACGCGGCCTTCCTTCTGGTTGCTCTTGGAGGCGGTCAGGAAGACATGACAGTCGTGGGGGCCGTTGACAACGTAGTCCGAGCGAGCCATCACGCCCGGTTGGCCGAACGAAGGTACCTTGAACGGCCCCTTCCAGTTGTGGCCGCGATCGTACGAGTAGTACAGCCGGGAGCTTCCTCCGTCGATGTGCGCGAATCGCATCGTCATGCAGAACCCGGGGTGCGTGAAGTTGATCGGTTCCGTGATGGCCACGGGTTCCGGCTCGGTGTGCTTCGGGTCCGTGGTTCCGTGCCGCAAGCCGCCCTCGTTGATCAGCATCCCCTTCTCCGCCGGGTACTCCATCGTCCAGGTGACGCCGCCGTCGAGGCTTCGGGCCAGGACGTGGTGCTCCGGCTTCTCGCGATCGATGTTGTGGCGTTCCTCACCCAGGTCCTTGTGGACTCCCGTGCTGAACCCGACGAGGATCTCGTTTCCCCACATCCACATCCCGTGGTTCGCGGGCCAACCTCCGAACATGCCGTCCTTGCCGTAGACGACGACATGGCGCTCGACCTTCGGCCCCGACGCGCAGCCGAAGTTCGAACTGAGCAGGACGAGACTCGAGATGAAAACGCAGATGAACTGCATACGCATGGGGGCGACTCCTATAGGACTCGTGGTTACCAGGATTGGCGCCGAGCCGAGCGGACGGCTTCGGAAAGCCCGCTCACGCCGGGGCCGAAGCAACGTATGACATCAAAGACGTCACACAAGCCGGAGTATGGCTTGATTGTGCCCTCGGCTGTGCTCATCGTCAACCCCTCAGGCTGCTCAGGGAGCACGACGGGTCCGCGCCACGATTGTGGCGGTTACGCGGCTGACCGAGCCCAGAACCGGTC
>CAYMME010000043.1:0-26894 GCA_964391465.1 uncultured Planctomycetales bacterium | reverse complement strand
AACTTGGCGGGAGCGTCGCGATCCGAGCGGTTCACGCTTCATGAGGCGGACATTCGCGACGAAGCCGCCATGCGAACCGTTTGGCAGCGCGGTCCGTTCGACACAATGGTCCACCTCGCCGCCCGGGCGGGCGTCCGGCCGTCGCTGGAACGGCCACGTCTCTACTACGACGTAAACGTGAACGGAACCGTCAACCTCCTCGAGGTTTGCCGCGAGAATCCGGACACGAATGTGGTCTGGGCGAGTTCGTCGTCGGTGTACGGTAACCAGAAGAAGGTGCCGTTCTCGGAGGACGATCCGGTCGACCACCCGATTTCGCCCTACGCCGCGTCGAAGAAGGCCGGCGAGTTGCTGTGCCACGCCTACCACCATCTGTACGGCACGAACATCACGTGCCTGCGGTTCTTCACGGTGTACGGGCCACGAGGCCGCCCGGATCTGGCCATCGGCAAGTTCACGGGGATGATCGACCGCGGCGAGGCACTGCCGGTGTTCGGTGACGGCAGTGCACGGCGCGACTTCACTTACATCGACGACATCATCGACGGCGTCGTCGCGGCCATCGACCGACCGCGCGGCTACGCGATCTACAACCTGGGCGAGTCCGAGCCGGTCGTCCTGAGCCGGCTGATCGAACTGATCGAGGCCGCGCTCGGCAAGAAGGCTGAGCTGAACCACCTGCCTCGTCAGCCTGGGGATGTAGATCAGACCTACGCCGACATCAGCCGGGCCCGCGCCGAACTGGACTACAACCCCAGGACCAACATCGAGAGCGGCATCCCGCGCGTGGTCGAGTGGTACCGGTCCGTCAAGGACCTGGCCGGGTCATGAATACGCCCGGCGGCAGGTCTGTCATCTTGTTCTTTGACCGAGACTTGAAGATGACAGGAGATTGCCGTTGGACAAGGTTGAGCTCAGTCTGAAGCATCACGGCCTGCTTGTTCCAGAGGGGCAAGGCCGCACATGCTTCGCGCGTGCCCTCGATGTGCCGTTTCTCGCGGTGGAAGCCGTCACCGACGGGATGGATGAAGTGCCCGTGGCGTCGCTCCCTCTCCTATCCGGAGCCCGCACCGTCGGCGGCAGGCGCGCGGTTCCGCTCCAGGAGTTCGAACAACCCGTATATCCTGCTGAACACCCACGCAATCCTCCGGTTCTCGAACGCCGGCGCCGGCACCGGAGCCCGGAGGCGATGGAACCCGGCCGGCCGGCAATGCTCGATCGCCGCTTCCAGGTCCGGAACCTCATAGCAGAGATGAAGCAGCTTCACGCCGTCGTTTACGCTTCGCGCAATCGGCGAGCGGTCACCGTAGGGCTCGAGAAGCTCCAGCGTGATCCCGTTCAATTCGAGGAATGCGAACGAGACCCCTTGCGTCGCCTCGACCGCGACCTCGCAGGCGGGATTGGCCTCCCGGATCGACCGGACGGCCAAGCCGACATGATGTAAGCTTGCCTCTTCTCCGAAGAACTCGCACTTTGTCACAACGCGATCCCCGCATTCCCGCGAACCGGTGCGAGACACGGCACGCCCCAAGCGATGCCCACATCCACCGTGCGTGTGCCGGACGCGCCTGCCCGCCGCTACTCGCTCCCTGCCCGCCCGACGCGCTCGGCGATGGACTTGGCCAGCCCCGCCACGGTCCACGCGCTCTCTTCGGCGGTGGGAACGAGATCCATGACGCTGATGGTCTCCTTGAAGCCGCGCTCGATGTTCTTCTCGACGGCAACGGCCAGGTTGACCAAGCCCAGCGAGTCGAGCTTCCCCGACTCACCGATGAGCACCGTGTCCGGTGACTTCTCGATCGCCTCGTCCGGCTCCCGCATCTCGTTCACTTCGTCGATGGCGTCGTATACCGCCTGCGTGATCTGTTCGTAAGACTCCATTCGCATCTCCCGATTGACACTTCGCCTCTGCCGCCGAGATTCCCTAACCCACGCGGACTCCGGCCTCCCGGTCTGCCCGGCGTGTCGTCAGTGCGAGCGGTCGCGTCGGACTCGCTCTTCCAGGTCTCGCCGCACTCCTTCCGGCAGGGACTCGGGCCCCCGCAACTTGAGCTTCGCCTCGAGGGTGATCAACGTCTTGGCCGGCACGCCCATGACGGTGGCGCCGGCGGGCACGTTTCGCATGACCACGGATCCGGCCCCGATCGTGGCCCAGGCCCCGATCTTCAGTTCGGGCAGAATGGTCGCGTTCGCACCGACGTACACGCCGTCCTCGAGCTGCACCCGTGCATTGATCACGGCGTTGGGAGCCACGACGCAACCCCGGCCCATGTGGGATTCGTGCCCGATGGCCGCGCCCATGAAGATCACCGAAGCGTCACCGACCGACACCTCCGGGCCCACACAGGCGTTGTGATAGACGATCACCCCCTTGCCGATCTCCGCGCCTTCGACATCAACCCCCGGGTGGACCAGGGTGGCGAACGGCAAGCGGTAGTCCTCGATCTTGCACCGCGCCGACCAGCGCCGCGCCGTGGATCGGGCCACCACGTTCGCGACTTCCGCGGAACGCGCATCGGCCCGGGCAAGCATCGCGAAGGGTCCGGCGATCTTGACGCCGAGAATCGACTGGCCATGCTTGGCGGGGTTGTCGTCCAGCAGGATGATCTTGTCCCACCGGCCCTGTTCTTCGTTGACCCGGAACGCCAACCGAACGCATTCGGAGTTGCCGGCCCCACAGAGATAGAGTACGGGCATCGAAGCCTCTCCCACCGGGCGTGTGCCCAATCAACCTGAGACCGACGACGGGCGGATTCGCTCCGCAGCACCGGTCATCCAGTCCTGGCAGTTCTGGCATCGTTCGGGCAGCTCGTTGAAACGATACTGCAAGTGCTTGTCTCGAAAGAGTCCGAGCCGCTTCCAGAGAACCGTCAGGGAATCTTGCCAGGCGTTGCCCACGCTTTCGTCGCCCTCGGTATCCCCGCAGCACCGCGGGACCCGTCCGTCCCAGAAAACGTGCATCATCGTGATGGCCCACGGACACGGGATCCGCCGCTCGGCGGGGACCTCCAGCGAGGTCCCGAACTGCCCGCCCCAACTGAGCTGTCTGCGGGCCTTGACCGTCGCTCCCCGCTCCAGCCAATACGCCGTGAACGCTTCCAGCTCGTGCGCGTTGCCGTCCATCTCGATGAACTGCACCTGCACGTCCGGTCCGCCGGAGCGCGCCCGGCGCGCCTTCAGGAGGTGCTCGACGTTCGCGTATACGACATCCCGGTTGCCGCCGACCCGGTACCGCTCGTAGACCCCGCTCGACAAGCCGTCGATCCCGAACACGATCAGATCGGCGCCGGAGTCCAGAACGGCGTCGGCGAGGTCGGGCGTGAGGAGCATACCGTTCGTGTTGATGTTCAGCGTGCGCAGCCCCGCCGACTTGCCGTAGGCAAGCATCCGGACCAACAGCTCGGGCTCGAGGAACGGCTCACCGCAGAACGAAAACCAGCAATGGGTGTCGGGGGAGACGTCGGCGATCTCATCGGCGCATTTCTTCCACAGTTCGAGCGGCATGATGCCCTTCGGGCGCCGCATGGCGGAATGGTGGCACATCGTACAGGCGAGGTTGCAGTCCGCACACACCTCCACCGCAAACCGTGTCGGGAACGGCAACTCTTCCAGCGTGTCGGCGATTGCGTCGAGATCCGAGCCGTTACCGCAAGTACTCATCGGGAGATTCCCAAGTGAAACGAAGAGCCGGGCAACGATGCTAGCAGGTGGGTCATCGCGGAGTCAACCACGCCCGTGAGCGGATGCAAGCCAATGGAATGCAGGGCGTTGCGCCGGATTGCGCCTGCGCAGTGGAGCGCGCCGCTCCCCCCCCATGGGGACTTCGCGGCTTCGCTGGCGTTCGGTCCGGTTCCCAGTATGATCCACCACGAATCGGTCGTGTGCGGGCCCCGGAACGATCAAGGCGCCACAAAGAGAGCTTCCGGAGTCCACGCACGCGACAAGGAGCCGCCGCCCCGCGAAGGCGGGCACAATGCCCGGGTACGTGTCTAGCGTCGGGTGCCACTGGCAGCTTGTCTGCCAGTGCCTTTGCCGCAGAACACGGGCGGACAAGCCGCCCGTGGCACCCTGAAACACGGTTTGGCGCTATTGAAAATACGCTAAGCACGTACATGCCCCGCGTAAGGCCGGTGATTCCTGTCTGTTCGGTCCCGGGAGAAGCCGGATGCCCACGACGATGCCCTCTTGGTTCCAACTCGCGCCGTCGGCGGAGTTCGCGCTGGGCTCGCTCGTCCTGAACCTCATCATCGATGCGGCCCTCGCGTCCGCGCTCGCGTGGTACTACGTACGCTACGGGCGCACGCTATCGAACCGGCGGGTGCTCGCCCGGATGCTTCCGTTGCTCTCGCTGACCACCGTGTTCATCATCTCGATCGTCAAGTCATCGCTCGCCCTGTCGCTGGGATTGGTCGGGGCGTTGTCCATCGTGCGGTTTCGGACGCCGATCAAGGAGCCGGAGGAACTGGCCTACCTGTTCATGGCCATCGCGTTGGGGCTGGGGCTCGGGGCGGATCAGCGGCTCCCCACGATCCTCGCGTTCCTGGTGATCATCGTGATTCTGCGCATCTGGTCGCTGCGGTCCGGGCGCGAGAAGAATCAGAACCTGTATCTGAACATCGAGGTCGAGGTCCACCGCGTCGAGGGCGCTTCGCTCGACACCGTGGTGCGGTTGGTCGAGGCGCGCTTCGACGTCGCCGACCTGCGGCGGCTTGACGTACGCGATGACATCTTGTACGCGACCTTCTGCATCGACGGCCGGGATGACCACGCGCTTGCCCGAGCGATGGACGCACTCAGACAAGACCTGCCCGGGGCGGCGATCAGCTTCGTCGGCCAGGATGTGATGCTCGAAGCCTAATTGAATCATGATCGCAACGAGGAATGAGTCCGGTTTGGCCAAGCTTCCGGCACCCGTGAGGCCGCGAGTGCCGATCGTCCGAACCGACCCGCTTCCCGCCCCTCGACCCCGCGTGCCGGCGACGCACGCACACGACGCCGTGCGATTTGAGGTGAAGATGACGTTCCCGGCGACGTCCCTGCCCCACGTCCGCATGCGGTTGCGGCTGCACCGGGCCGGATTTCATACCAACTACCCCACACGGCGCGTCAACAACGTGTACTTCGACTCGTTGGGCCTGGGCAGCTTCCACGAGATCCTCGCCGGCGTCGCCCGCCGGGTGAAGCTCCGCCTGCGCTGGTACGGTGAGGATGTCGTCGTTCGCAACGGCGTGCTGGAACTCAAGTACAAGCAGGGCCTCGCCCGCTGGAAGCGCAGCTCGCCGGTCCGATCCGTGGTCGACCTCGCCGCGATGCGTTGGCCCGCCATCGTGGACGCGGTGCGGGCCGAGGCGCCGCCGTGGTTCGGGCGGGCGTTCGACGTGGCCCATCATCCGGTGATCATCAACCGCTACGCTCGCGAGTACCTGGTATCGAGTGACGGAACCGTCCGAATCACGCTGGATGCACCCCAGATCGTCTTCTCGCAACGAGTGGCGTCACGCCCAAACCTGCGCGTCTCCGTCTCGCCACACGAAAGGGTCGTGCTCGAAGTCAAGGCGGACGCGACCCACCGCGACCGACTCGCGGACGTCCTGTCCGAGCTTCCGATCGTCGCCGCGAAGCACTCGAAGTACGTCACCGCGGTTCGGGCGGCGTCGCTGTAGTGCAGTGTCTCAGAGTTGGCGAGGCGTATCTGATCCGAACCGCGACCGCAAGGGAGCGGCGGCGGCAAGGCGAAGCATTGCCGCTCCCTTACGGTCGCGTTTCGGAGAGAATGCGGTCTGCCTGAAACACTACACTTGCGCCATGCGACTGACACAGTTGACATTGTCCCCGCGTAGCGTAGGGTGCGGCAGGTCTTCCCGGGCGTGTGATCCCGGATCGCCTGTCGGCCGTTGATGCCGATGTCCGCTCGGCAACCTATCTCGGAGCAGCGACCGTGACGTCGACCGCCGCGCATGCCGATGACGGCCAGACCGCCGCCGCCAAGACGCTCTCCGTGGTCATCCCCGTATTCAACGAACGGGAGACCGTCGTCGAGATCGTCCGTCGCGTGCTCGCCGTCGACATCCCGATGGAAAGACAGATCGTTCTCGTGGACGACTGCTCCACCGACGGAACGCGCGATCTGTACCCCACGCTCGAGCAGACCTTCCCCGACGCCGACATCCGCGTCCTTATGCACGAACACAACCAGGGCAAGGGCGGGGCCCTGCGCACGGGCTTCGCGGCCGCGACCGGCGACGTCATCCTCATCCAGGACGCCGACCTCGAATACAGCCCCACGGACTATCCGCGGCTGCTCGAGCCCATCCTCGACGGGCGGGCCGATGTCGTCTACGGGTCCCGTTTCGCCGGCGGCGAGGCCCACCGCGTGCTCTACTTCTGGCACATGATCGGCAACAAGGCGCTCACCCTGCTCTCGAACGCACTGACCAACCTGAACCTGACCGACATGGAGACCTGCTACAAGGTCTTCCGCCGCGAGGTCGTGCAGAGCGTGAAGATCCGCTCGGACCGGTTCGGCGTCGAGCCCGAGCTGACGGCCAAGGTCGCCCGCGGCGGATGGCGGATCTACGAGGTGGGCATCACCTATTCCGGCCGGAGTTACGCGGAAGGTAAGAAAATCACCTGGCGCGACGGGCTCAAGGCCATCTTCACGATCGTCCGCTTCCGCCTGTTCAACTGATCGGGCGCACGACGCGGGCCGATACGACTTCAGCGGCGTGGTGCATGCCGCCTTTGTCCGATAACGGGGGCGTTCATGAAGATCATCAACGTTTGCGGCGCCCGGCCCAACTTCATGAAGATCGCGTCCGTCATGCGCGCCTACGACGCCGCGGGCGGCTTCACGCCGATCCTGGTCCATACCGGCCAGCACTACGACGAGCGCATGAGCCGCTCGTTCTTCGACGATCTGAACATCCCCCGGCCCGATATCAACCTCGAGGTCGGCTCGGGCTCGCACGCGGCCCAGACCGCGGCCGTCATGGAGCGCTTCGAGCCGGTGGTGCTCGAGCACCGGCCCGACGCCGTGCTCGTGGTCGGCGACGTGAACTCGACGGTGGCGTGCTCGCTCGTGGCCGCCAAGCTCTGCGTTCCCGTCGTGCACGTCGAGGCCGGGCTGCGCAGCTTCGACCGTCGCATGCCCGAAGAGATCAACCGTGTCCTCACCGATGCGATTTCCGACGTGTTGTTCGTCTCCGAGCCGTCGGGGGTGGAGAACCTGCGCCGGGAGAACATCGCCGACGAGAAGATCCACTTTGTCGGCAACGTGATGATCGACACCCTGATGCAGCATCGCCGTCGGGCCGCGGAGTCGACCATCCTCGCCGACCGTGGACTCGAGACCGGCAACTACGTGGTTATCACGCTGCATCGCCCGAGCAACGTCGACGACCCGGAGGTCTTCTCCCGACTGGCCGACGTGATCGACGAGATCCAGGGTGACTTGCCCACGGTCTTCCCCATCCACCCGCGTACGCGGGCTCGACTCGAGGAGATGAACCTGGCCGGCCGGTTCGCCGACATGGGCCGGCTGCAACTGCTCGATCCGCTCGGCTACCTCGACTTCCTCAAGCTCACCGCCGACGCCGCGGTCGTCCTCACCGATTCGGGCGGCATCCAGGAAGAAACCACCATCCTCGGCGTTCCGTGCCTGACGGTCCGCGAGAACACCGAGCGCCCCGTCACCATCACCGACGGCACCAACCAACTCGTAGGCACCGACCCCGAAGCGATCCGCACCGGCTACAGCAAGGCCCGAGCCATGGGCCGCGGCGTCAAGACCATCCCCGAAAGATGGGACGGCAAAGCCGGCGAACGCATCGCAACCATCCTCGAGGACTCGCACAAGCGGTAGGGTGTGCCGCGCGAACGTACGCGTGTGGATCGATAGGGTACACTTGACGACATGGAAATCCGGGACTTTCAATCGCTGATCGAGAAGATGTACTCGCACAAGGACCGTGAGCGCGGTTCGGCGGGCACGTTCCTGTGGCTGATGGAAGAGGTCGGGGAACTGGCCCAGGCCGTCGGCGAGGGTACGACCGAAGACAAGGCCGAGGAGTTCGCCGACGTGATGGCGTGGCTGGCCACGCTGGCCAACGTCGAGGGCGTCGACCTGACCGAGGCGCTGGAAGCCAAGTACGGCAGCGGCTGCCCGGGATGCGGCAAGCTCGTCTGCACGTGCGAGGAGAAGCCGTAGGGTCGGCCATAAGAGGCGTGCACATCCGAGTGCGTGCAGTAGAACCGACTAGGAGCGCACCTTGGGTGCCACGGGCGGCTTGCCCGCCCGTGTTCTGCGGCAAAGGCACTGGCAGGCAAGCTGCCAGTGGCACCCCTTCTCATCTACGCGTTGGGTCAGTGGACGTGGCGTTCCCTACGTCGTGATGGCGATCCAGGTTACTACGATCAGGTCGTAGATGGCGTGGCAGCCGACCGCGATGCCGAATCCGCGCACGACGAAGAGGGTGGCCAGGTAGGTGCCGGCGGCGGTTCGGAACAGGAAGCCGGTCACTTCGAACTCCAGGTCGCCGAGCGGACGATAGTGGTGGCCGGCGAAGAGCATCGACGAGATGAGCACCATCAGCACCATGGCCGTACTGCTGTTCATCTTGACGAGGTCGACGAAGACGATGGACAGCAACGTGATGCAGATGAGCCGGAACAGAAGCTCCTCGTAGATGCCGGCACCGATGGCCAGGACGAACTCCTGCGCCCATCCCGCAGTCGGCGCGGAGGCCGGGTGCGACGCGAGCACCTGGTTGAACAACAGCAGCGGCAGCGCCAGCACGGAGCTTTCGGCCAGCATTCCGGCGAGCGTTTGCCATCGTAAGGACCACTTGTCCCGGGCCGCGACGTGCCAAACGAGCAGGATGGCCACCAACGCGAACCCCGGCAGGTACAGCGCGGTGCCCCCGAAGAGCTGGAAGAAGTGCTCGAGGAGCAGATACGCGACGACGTGCGGCTGAGTCGCGTCGGACGTCGCGCCCACGAGGAACGTGCCGAGCTCGTAGGCGAACACCCACGGCAGGAGAAACACCAGGCAGACCAGGGGCCGGTGCGTCTGCCGAAGGTAAGCGTCGTCGCCTATGCGTGCGAACATTGTGCGGAGCCTGTCGGCTCTGAGCTTTCAGCCGTCAGCTTTCAGCTCTCAGCCTGTGCGTACCGGTGCCTGCCCCTCGCGGGCTTCTCACCGTGGACTTCCGGATGCCGGATCCCTGCGCGTTTCGTTCTCAGCGGCAATTCGCCGCGAGCGCTGCTATTATCACCGGTCCGGGTACGGCTGCAACGGGGTGTTCAGGGAGCGGCGAATGGTGATGAGCACGGGGACCGGGCGGACATTGATGGATTTCTACGAAGCGCTGCTGGGCCACTATGGTCCGCAGGGCTGGTGGCCGGGGCAGACACGCGAGGAGGTCATCATCGGGGCGATTCTGACGCAGAACACGGCCTGGCGAAACGTCGAGCGGGCCATCGACAACCTGCGGCGCGCGGGATGCCTCGATCTGGCCCGTGTGCACGACATGGAGCCGGCACGGCTGGCCGAGCTGATTCGGCCGGCGGGCACGTTCAACGTCAAGGCGAAGCGTCTGAAAGCGTGTGTGGATTGGCTCTTCGAGCGTTTCGGGGGCGATCTGGACGCGATGTTCGCCTGTTCACTCGACGAGCTGCGTGAAGCCTTGCTCGGCGTCCGCGGCGTGGGCCGCGAGACGGCCGACGCCATCCTGCTCTACGCCGGACAGATGCCGAGTTTCGTGGTCGACGCGTATACGCATCGTGTGCTGCTGCGCCACGGCCTGATCGACCACGAGGCGGACTACGATGAAGTGAAGGCGCTGTTCGAGGATTGCCTACCGCCTGAGGTCGACCTGTTCAACGAGTACCACGCATTGCTGGTGGCGGTCGGGAAGAACCACTGCCGGCCTCGCCCCCGCTGCGAGGGCTGCCCCCTGGAGCGCTTCGAACACGCAGTCGAAACGTGATCCGCAACCGGAGGCGGGAAAGACCGCGCGGGCGCCGGTTCCGCGGGCCAAAACGAGGGCCTCGATGCGCATGCACGAGGCCCAGAACCATCCGCTCGTAACTCCGCGGCCGGGCTGGAGAGCCGCGGCCGACGACGGGCGAGCCAGCTACATCTGGCGCTTCTTCAGAATCATCATGAGCACGACCAAGCCGGCCACAACGATAATGCCGACGGTCTGATACCACTCCCACGCCAAGGGAAGGGCTCGGGGTGAGATCTCGGCAAACAAGTCGCTCATCGTCATCGTGTATTCCTCCCTTACAGCACGGCTACTGGCCGCAACTTATCGAACCGCCCCCCAACGCATCAGGCCCACTTTTATGCGGATCGGTCGAAGGGTGTCAAGGCAAAAAAGATGGACCGCCCGGCCCGGGCGCCGTCCGTCCGACGCGCGCGTGCTGATGTTGTGGGCAGGGATGATCTGACACGTTGCCGGAGGAACGGGTGCGGACGTGTCGACCCGGACCGTCGCACATGGCGAAGCGTCTCGGCGAGATCGAAGTCCGTCTGCTGAAACTGCATGCATAAGGATGCCGGCCCTGCCGACATCCTACGCTCCCTGACGGTCGTGTCTCGGTGTGGGGCACACCACTTCTATTCCAGGCCGCGACGCTAGGGCGTCGTGAGCGGATCGAGCCTTGCGCGGATCGTCCGGATCCCGCCGCGGCGGGCGTAGTCGGCGTTGATGCGATCGAGCACGGCGCCGGACACGTCAATGGTGTCGCGTGCGTACAGGATCTCACGCTGCACGATCTGTCGCTTGAGGGTGCCCACGTCGGGGGCGTCGAACTCCGGCGACCGATAAGCAACGACGAGTTCGAGGTTCTGCGCCCGGGCCTCCGCGGCGGCGGCGGCGTTGACCTCGCGGTAGACGCGCAGCATCCAGACGCGCTGCTGTCGATCCATTTCGGCCGCGGTCAGCCGGGCGTGCACTTCGTACTCGGCCTGCAACCGTAGGAGGTCTCGCTCGCGGGCCAGGCGCTCGGGCGTCTCGGGCTTGAACCGCGCCAGCTCCTCGACTCGTCCTTTCAGCGCCTCCTGGCGTTTCTGGTTCTCCGCGTCAAACTGCATGCGGCGCTCGCGGAAGACCGTTTCGAGGTCTTCGGTCTGCCGGAACCGATTCATGACGTCGGCGATGCGCACGACGCCGATGGGCGAAGCGGGCGTGCCGCCGGCAGGTTGGCTCTCGCTCGTCGCGGAGGGAGCGAGGGCGGCTCCGGCGAGAAGGCCGGCGGTTGCGATCATCGTCCTGGCGAGCATATTCGGATCTCCTTGATCTGAGCCACGTGACGCGATGATAGCGAGCGGGCCTCAGCGGGTCGAAGGCGCGGGGCTCATCCCGGCGAGCGGCGCCGATCGACCGCTTTCGGGCGGGCAGCGTAGAATCAGGAGCGAACTCGGAGCGAACTCGGGGTATAATGGAGGGGCAGGCCCGCCTGTTCGGAGTACTGTGACGTGACAAGGAGACCGCATCGACGTTGCTGGCACGCACTCGGTGTCGGCGCCGCGTTCGCGTTCGCGGCCGGTGCTCGACCGCCCGGTGCGGAGGGTGCCGCCGAACCCGCGGTCCGGGCGGAGCTGACACCGGTCGACCTGCTGCCGCCGAAGGACAAGTCCCGAGCGGACGCGGAAGGTCGGGGCGCGTCGCCGAGTTCGATCCGGCTGCGCGACGGGCGCTGGACGGTAAAGATCAAGCCCGTCTATCAGTGTGCGGACAGTGTGCCGTGGGAGATCATCTACGAGCCGGACGTGGAGGCGGAGATTCAGGACTTCCCGGCCGAGCAGTTCGATTCGCACGAGCACACGCTTCGCGTCCCCGTGCTCAAGATCCCGGACGATCTCTGGGATGAGTGGTTCGACGAGACGCTTCAGGATGTCGCGGGGATCCACCTGCCGTACATGGGCCGCATGGACCTTTCGCACATTCTGTTCACCTCGCACCACCAACCCGCGGTCGCGGACGGTGCCGGCGCGACGGAGCCAGCATCGCGGATCGAGGCGACGCTCCTCGTGCCGATCACCTGGATGATCGACCAGGTCATCATCGTCCGCAAAACCTCGCGGCGGGGTGACGTTCAGAACCGAATCGAGCACGAGCGTGCC
Source organism: uncultured Planctomycetales bacterium (assembly GCA_964391465.1). Taxonomy (GTDB): domain Bacteria; phylum Planctomycetota; class Phycisphaerae; order UBA1845; family CAYMME01; genus CAYMME01. Next base: position 14,764 of record CAYMME010000043.1, on the reverse strand, counting down.
CATGCCACGACCGCGGTGACGGATCTGGTGGAGGCGATCACCGGACCGCAGACCTGGGAACCGGCCACCGGTACCGGCCGGAGATCGAACCTCGTCTGGTGGTGGCGCTACGAGAAGACGTATCGAACCTGGGGCCGCTATCGAGAGGGCAAACACAAGGTGGCCGTGCTGCGCACCTATGTGACGGTCCTGCCGCCGACGCGCTGGTCTCAGCAGTTCCCGAAACCCAAGGGTGACATCACACCCGCCGACGCACTCGGCCTCAACCGCGGCATCACGCGCGTCACGGCGCGGTATAATGCACTGCGGGCGTCGCATCAGCGAGAAGTCCACAAAACACTCGGGGACTACGAGCGTCGCGGCGCACCCCGGTTTCAGCCGCAACGGAAACCAACCCCCCGCTAGCCGTCGTGTCTCAGGGTCGGCGAGGCCGATCTGATCCGAACCGCGACCGTGAGGGAGCGGCCACGGCAAGGCGAAGCTTGGCCGCTCCCTCACGGTCGCGGTTCGGAGAGAATGCAGTCTGCCTGAGACATTGCACTAGCCGTCACGGCCCGGCGTCCCGGCGAAGCGCGTGGATCCGGGGCAATTGGGGCGTCGCGGCGAGGGTTGACACGTCGGGGCGAGCCGGATAGGTTCCGCGAGCCGTTTGGGTGCAATGCGGGGATGTCTGAACGCAAGTGAACCATGTCGATTCAGAACTGGTCGGATACGGTACTGCTCGTCGAGCTGCAGAATGACCCATCGTTCAGCGATGACGTCAACTCGCTTCTCGACCTTGTCGAGGAACGGCCGGAAGTCGACGTGGTCGTGAACCTCTCCGGGGTGACGTTCCTGAACTCCTCGAACATCGCGAAGCTGCTCAAGCTGCGCAAGCTGGTGATGGTCAACAGCCGTCACAAGCTGAAACTGTGCGCCATCTCGACGCACGTGTGGGGGGTGTTCCTGGTCACCGGGCTCGACAAGATCTTCGACTTCTGTGACGACGTGGCCAGCGGGCTGGCGGCGGTTCAGATCGAGGAGTAGCCCCGGCGTCCGCGCACCGCATTTCCTGCCTGACTCATTTACTGCGTCTTGACGGTTCGGTGATCGGCCCGTGCGATTGCGGACCAGGGCTTGCGGCTCAGTAGGTGAGCCCGCATGACGAGGAGTGCCGTCTCGATCTGCGGATCGACGTCGAGTTCGTCTTTCGCAGGTTCGGAGGGTTCGACCTCGGCCGGCTTCTTGCCGTTCTCCTCCGCGGCCTCATTCTGCTTCTTGCCCTGCAGCACGTCGTACTTTCGCTGAAGCAGCAACACCGCTCGAATCTCCTCGGGGACGAGCCGCACGGAGATATCCGGGTCGACACCCCAGGTGTCGGTGTTGTCCTTCTTGTGCACCAGGCGCCCGGACGGCAGGTAATAGTGGGCCGTAGTGAGCTTGAGGTACGCCTGGTTGCCGCCGAGCGGGATCAGGTTCTGGACCGAGCCCTTGCCGAAGGTGCGTTCGCCGATGATCAAGGCTCGGTTGTTGTTGTCCTGCAACGCCCCGGCCACGATCTCCGATGCCGAAGCGGATCGGTCATTGACCAGAACGATCAGGGGCAGGCGGGGGAACGACTCCCCGTCGGTGGCGGACTCGGACCATCGCTTCGAGTGCTGCCCGCGCGTGGAGACGATCTTCTTGTCGCCGTCCAGGAACAGGTCGGCCATGTCCACGGCGGAGCGGAGCAGCCCGCCGGGGTTGGATCGCAAGTCCAGAATGAGCCCGCGGGCCCCCATGTCGCTCAGCCTTCTCTGCGTGCCCCGAAGATCGTCGACGGTCTTTTCCGTGAAGGAGGTGACGCGGACGTAGGCGATCTTGTGCTCCTCGTCGACGAAGTGCTGCCAATGGCCGGTCTCGTCGCGGCGCTCGCCCTTGACCGTCTTGATCTCGATGCGGGCCCGCTTGATGGGTGCGGGGTATTCGCTTCCGTCCGGGCGGCGAATGGTCAGCACGACCTCGGTGCCCTCGGGCCCGGTGATCTTCTTGACGGCCTCTTCGATGAAGATGTTCTTGGTGCTTACTCCGTCGATCTTGACGATGCGGTCGTCGGGGGCGATGCCCGCTTGGTACGCGGGCGTGTCCTCGAGAGGCTGCACCACCGTCAACCAGCCGTCTTTGCCGATCATGATCTGGATGCCGACTCCGGAGAACTGCCCGATGGTGCGTTTGCGGAACTCGTCGAGTTCGGCGGGCCAGATGACCGATGTGAAGCGATCGAGCGATTCGAGGGCACCGTTGGTGAACTCGCTGACGATCACACTGGTCGGGAGTCGGACCGTCTCCTCGTTGATCTCTATCGCGCGATCAAGCTGGGCCTCCACGTCTTTGGCCTTGAGCTTCTCCTTCCGTTCGACCTGTCTGAGCCGCTCCTCGAGGCGATTCGCGAACAGGCCCTTCCGGACATCGTTGCCGAGCGAAGGAAAGACGCGCGGCAACGTGTCTGCGTCCAGAAGCAGGAGCAGTGCCCGGAGCCCGCTGGAGGCGACGCCCTTGAAGTCGGGTACGGTGACGTAGCTCTCCTGAATCTGTTTGAATGCGAAGTAGGACATCGCGGGATCGATGTTGCGGAGTTCCTCCTCCCACTTGTTGTCCGGTCGGTAGAACCGGGCGATCCGCACGTGGTCGACGCACTCCTCGCGTTTGTCGCGATAGTGTTTCTCCCTGGGATAGAGGGTTTCGAGGCCGACGTAGAGTCGCATCGCCTTGGTCCACTCGCTCTCCGACATCAGCCGGACGGCCTCCTGAACCACATCGGCGGCGAACGCCTCGACCCACGCCTCGTCGCGAAACGCCTGCTCGTCGGCAGCGCGGACCATCGCTCGCTGAGCGGCGAGCAGGGCCTCGCCCGGGCTGTACAGCTCTTCGACGACCCGGGCGAGCGAGGTCTGCGTTTGGCCCGCAACGACGATTTCGGCAGCGACATCTCCGAGCACCCAGTTGCGGAAGTCGGTCACGACGCCGGCCACGAGCAGGCCATCGAGGAGTTTCGCGTACTGGCGTGCGTTGGGACCTTCGTCGAACATGACCTCGAGGCGTCGAACGTGTTCGGCGACGCCGGGGCGTGACTCGGTATCGGCCGCGCGCACCTGCCGCGCCGCGCGAAGCGAGACCGCCCACCGGTACAGTGCAGTGAGGGCCCCGCGCGTGGCGGCGCCGTTTCGCGTCACGCTCAAGGCACGGATGGCGCTCAAGCCCGCCCGTCCGTCCTGATATCGCTCGAGGTCGGCCAGGGCCCAACGTCGGTACCGCTCGCGGCGGTCGGCCGGTTCGAGTCCCTCGAGGTACGCGTCGACGGCAGCGGTGAACTGCGCCTTGCGCGCTTCGGACACGGCCTCGTCGGGTTTGGGCGTCGGTTCGAGCGCCGTGCGTTCGTCGTCCTCGTCCGTCTCTCCGTGGTCGATGCCCTGCCCGTAGGCACGGCAGACCCGAAGAATCCATTTAGAGTATTGAGGGTCTTTGAGCTGCTCGATCAGGGTCTTGGTGCGTGAGACGTAGCGGTCGAAGTCGCGTTTCCGGTTCTCGTCGCGCCGCTTGGAAAGAGCGTCGTACTCCGTCAGCCACTCCCTGAGCTGCTTGACGCGGGGATCGGCAGTGCCTTGTTCGGGCACTTCGGCAACGGCCTGCAGGGCCTCGGCAAAGTGCCCCTGGACGATCTGGCCGCAGGTGCCCTGAACGAGCCCCTCGACGGCGGCGGCCGACAGCTCCGGAGCGGCGGTGACCGCCGCGATTGACGGCCAGCCTGCGATCAGGACCAGCGCGGTGAGGACGAAACGGGCGGCTCGACCACGGTGAGGTAACGGGGTGGGCATCATCACTCCTTCGTGCACAACATCCGCCGGCCTCTCATCATCGACGTGCCGGAAGCCCACCATCATGAGAGGGCGACGGATGCAGTCGCAATCACACGGACGAGATATCGGACGGGCCCGGCCGGCCCGAGAGCCCCCGGCCGGCAGACCCGAACACGGCACATTATAGGGACGTCCTGGTGCGAGGTCCAAGAGACCGCCGCAGGAGGCCTGTCCTGGGCCCCAGACTGTCCTATCGGGCGGGAGAGGGGTTATCGGTCAATTGATGGTTGTGGCGTGGCCTCGCGTCTCGATCGGGGGTTCGTCAAGAAGCATGCGGCGTCCGTGTTCCCGGCCTCCCTACGCGTGGGGCCGCGTGAGCACGGGGGCGACGATCGGGTACGACCGGGCGATGAGTTCGGGGTCGTGGTAGAGCGCGGCCCGCTCGGCGAGGTAGCCGCACTGGTCGGACTGGTTCTGGCGGTGGCACGCCTCAGCGAGCAGGGCGTGGACGAGGGCGGCCTTGGGGGCGTCTAGAAGCTCGGCCAATCGGACCTTCTCGCCCAGCGCCCGCACGGCCGATTCGGCGTGGCCGGTCTCCAGCTCGTAGCGGAGCTGGATCGGCAACAGCGCCAGGCGGTCGGCAAGCGAGAGCGGCACGTCGTACACGGGCCGAAACACGTCGTACGCCTGTGCCGACTCGTTGAGTGTGAGCAAGCTGTCCGCCACGACGAGCCGACACTGAGTGCTCAGCCATCGGGCTCGGCGCAGGGGTTGTCGGAGGAGGGCCCGGCCCAGCCGGACGGTCGCCTGGTGGTCGCCCTGCCGCTGAGCCACCGTGGCCAGTTGCTGGCAGGCGGTCAGCTTCACGCTGGGGATCATGGTGAACGTCGCCATCGCATCGATAAGGATGGAACTGGCCGTCTCCAACTCCCCGGCCGCGACCAACGCCGAGCCCAATTGCACGGCTTGGGCCCGCCGAGTCGACCACGCCGCCAAGGCGAACCACAATGCCGCGAACGCCAGCAAGGTGCCCATGACGAGGTGATTGGCCCACGGGCCGCGAATGAGCTGAGCCACGACGATCACCACCAGGAGCCCCACGAAGTAGCCCCACCGAAGGATCTGCAGAAGGCGCAAGTCGCGACGGAACCGCCCGAGCAGGTGGTCCAGCGTTTCGGTCGGGATGTGGGATTGCTCATCCATTGCTGCGTATGCACCTTAGCCCGGGCTCGGCCGGCGCGGCGTTCATCAACGCGGCCCCGGTACGTCCGTGAACGGCTGCGGGGCCGGCACAAGCTCGGCCGCGATCGGCTTGACCTCGTCGTACTCGCGCGCGAGCCGATCCGGCTGAACCAGCATCGTCGCGTCGCGCCAGGTCCGCCGCGCCTGCTCGGTGTCGCCGGCGCGGGCGAACCCGACTGCGCACAAGGCATACCCGTAGCCGGCCCGCGTCGACAGGTGAGTGCGAAACAGCTCGCGACGCTGGGGTGCGGCCTCGATGATCCGGTCGGTCTGCCCCATGACGACTTCCCGGTACAAGCTCACCATCTCGACGTGGGCCTTCAGCTTGTCCGGCAGGGTACTGCGCTGGAGGCGCTCGATGAGACCGACCGCATCGGCGAGCTGGTCGTTGCGCAGCATCGATCCGGCCAATCCGATCGATGCGACACACTGGTGCCCGGCGTCGGTCTGCGGATCGCCGACGATAGCTTCGTAGACGACCTGCGCGGCGTCGAAACGACGGGTCCGCTCGGCGAGGGCGGCAAGAAGCAGAAGGGCCTCGATGCGCACGGGCCGGCCGGGCACTGGCCGAACGGGCGACGAGAGCAGTGTCGTCACCGTAGCCTCAGCCCGAGGGTAGTCCTGCAACTGCATGGCCTCACCGGCCGCGACAAGGCGGGACAGCGCCTCGCGCTGCCGCGCTGCCTGACGCCAAGTCCATCCCGTCAGCCCGCACAACAACAGCAGCAGCACCATCCCCGGATCGGCGAACATGCCGACGGATCCGGACGCGGTCACGAGCATCCAGCCCGCCGCGAGGGCGAACCCGAGCGCGATCAACTGCCGGCCGGACCATCCGCCGCCCGATCCGCGCGATCGGGCAATCAGGTCTTGTGCTTGCTCAGGAGAGATCATGCCCCCTTTTCCGGGTCGTGCGCGGGGTGTTGCCGCGCCGGCGCCGTGAATGTGGGACGCGCGTCACGTTCTATGGGCGGCTCGACCGTTCCGTCCCGGCCCCGCCGCGTGCGCGTCGAGGACCGACGAAACCGTGGAAACCCCATGGCCGCAAAGATCGTCCGTCCCGAACCGGCATGTGTCAAGCCGATCGTGCGGCTGCTGGACTACCAGCGCGAGGACGTGGAGGCCGGCGACCGCTTCCGGTGGTGCTGCTGGTCCCGGCAGGTGGGCAAGAGCTTCACCAAGTCGCTGCGTCGGCTGCTCCGCGGGCTCGTGCGGCGGCGGACGCAAATCTTCCTGTCGGCCGGCGAGCGGCAGAGCCGGGAGTTGATGGCCAAGACGCGACAACACTGCGAGGCGCTGCGCGTGGCCGCGGAGTACCGCGGGGACCGGTTCTTTCACGGGACGAGCTTCAAGCAGCTCGAGATCGCGTTGCCCAACGGCGTGCGTGTGATCGGCTTGCCGGCGAATCCGCAGACGGCCCGCGGGTTTACCGGCGACGTGCTGCTCGACGAGTTCGCGATGCATGTCGACGATCGGGCGATCTGGGCGGCGCTGTTCCCGTCTCTGCTGCGGGGCGAGGGCGAGCTCGATGTGGCCAGCACGCCAAAGGGCATTCAGAACGTATTCTACCGGTTGTCGGAGAACGATCGTTTCGCCAAGTCGACGGTGACGTTGGCCGACGCGGCGGCGGCCGGTCTGCCTGTCGACATCGATGAGGTGCGGGTCTCGATGGACGACGAGTTCCTGTTCCGGCAGGAGTTCGGGTGCGAGTTCATCGACGAGGCCACCGCGTTTCTCACCTACGAGATGATCGCCGCGTGTGAGGACACGTCGCTCGATTCGGTCACGGACCACGTCGGGCTGCGGACGGGCCGGCGCGATCTGTTCGCGGGGGTGGACATTGGGCGGCGGCGCGACCTGACCGTGATCTGGCTGCTCGAGCGCGACGGCGAGGCGCTGATGACGCGCGGCGTGCGCGAGCTGGCCGGGTGCAGCTTTCGCGAGCAGTACGACGAGCTGCGGCGCGTGCTCATGCTGCCGGGTGTGCGGCGGTGCTGCATCGATGCCGGCGGGTTGGGGATGCAACTGGCCGAAACGGCGGTCGAGGATTTCGGTGCGCATCGCGTTGAGCCGGTCATGTTCACGAACGCGCTCAAGGCGCAGCTTGCCGGAGCGCTGCGGGTGCTCGTGGAAGAGCGTGGGATTCGCATTCCGGCCGAGGCTTCGATTCGAAACGACTGGCATGCGATTCAGCGGACGGTCACGCCGGCCGGTCACATGCGTTACGACGCGGAGCGGACGCAGGCGGGACACGGTGATCGTTTCTGGGCGGCCGCGTTGGCCGTGCATGCGGCCGGCGGCGCCGCCGGGCCGGTGGAGTATCAGCCCACCGAACGACTGCGCTTCGCACGGAACGGGATCTGGTGATGCCCGGATTCCAGATTTGAAATCTGAGATTTGAGGTTTTCGATTGTCGCTTTGCGACTGCAGATTCGAGGACGCGGTGTTCGGGCTCTTGCCCGCTCGTGCCAAAGGTGTGTTGGCATGTGCGGACTCGGATTGCGGATTGAAGGAGGTGACGTCATGCGGCTGACCGAGTGGGTTGTCAATGCGGTGCGGGGCTCGTCGCGTTCGAAGCCTCCGCGTCCGGGGCGGTTGATTGTTCCCCGGCCGGAGGATTCGTGGCGCGACTATCCGGCGGACGGGATCACGCCGTCGAAGATGGCGGGCATTTTGCGGGCGGCCGACGACGGTGCCCTCGATGCGGTGATGCAGCTCTATGAGCAGATGGAGGAGAAGGACGCCCACCTGTTCAGTGTGGCCAACACGCGGCGCGTGGCGCTGACCGGGCTGGGCTGGCAGGTGATCTCCGCGGCGGAGCTGCGCGAGGGCGTGGACCGCGCAGCGGCAGACGAGGCGGCCTGCTACTGCCGTGAGAAGCTGGCGTCGCTCGAGTGTTTCGATGAAGTCCTGCAGCACCTGGCCCTGGCCCTGGGGCGGAGCGTCGCGGTTGCGGAGTTGGTGTGGGAGGCCGAGGCGTCCGGGCATCGGCTCGCGGAGATCATGCCGATCGATTTCACGCGCATCACGTTCGACGAATTGGATCGGCCGCGGATCCTCACGAAGGACGAACCGGTCGTCGGGATCGATTTGCCGGCCAGCAAGTTCATCGTGCACGTGCCGCAGAACGTGTCGGGTCATCCGATGCGGGGCGGGCTGTCGCGGGTGACGGCGTTGGCGTTTCTGGGCAAACACTTCGCGATGAAGGACTGGCTGGTGTTCGCCGAGGTGTTCGGCATGCCGGTGCGGATTGCGCGGTACGAGCCGTCGGCCACGCCGCAGGAGAAGCGCGAGCTGCTGACGATGCTGCAATCGCTCGGGACCGATGCGGCCGGCATCTTCTCGAAAGCGGTCGAGCTGGAGATCGTCGAGCCGAAGGTAAACACGGGGCCGTCGCCGTACGAGAGCATCTGCAACTTCCTCAACCGCGAGATGTCGAAGGCGTGGCTCGGGCAGACGCTGACGGTCGAGACCATCGGGCAGTCGTCGGCGTTTGCGGCCGCGGACGTGCACGACCGCGTGCGCCGCGACCTGCTCGAGGACGACATCCGCAAGGAGGGGCGCACGATTCGCCGCGACCTGCTGCGCCCGCTGACGCAGCTTCGCTTCGGACGCGACGCGCCCGTGCCGTTCTTCCGCCGCAAGCTCGACGTACCACGCGACATGCGCGAGCTGGCCGACGTGCTGGCCACCGCCGTCAACCAACTCGGCGTGAAGGTTCCCGAGCGATGGGCTCACGACACGCTCGGTATCCCGGTTGCGGGCGACGGAGAAACCGTGTTAAGCGGCGAGCGGGGTAGCGGCTGAAGTAGTACACTGAGACCGATCCGTCCCCCACCCTTCGCAAACAGCCGCGAAGGATGGGGCACCCACAAAGCCCGTGGCACGGGCATCTTGCCCGTGGTTTCATGGGCGCGAATCATGGGCTGGAAGCCCATGGACCGCGTGACGCGAGGGCACAAACGATGAAACGTTCGTGGAAAGCATGCGTTCTGGTTGTTGGATTGTTGGCCACCTCGAGCGGGCGGTTTGCGTGGGCGGCCGAGCCGATCACGCTCGAGGTTGCGGCCGGTGATCACGATCGCGCCGGCGTGCCGGTGTTCTTTGCGCTGCCGGAGTCGCTGCGCGGGGCGCCGGGCTTCCGGCTGGTGCGGATCGGTGACGGCGGGCCGACCGACGTACCGGTGCAGCGCGAGGCGGTCGATCCGCCGCGCGTGGTGTGGCTGATGCGCGATCCGCTCCCTGCGGGCAAGACGCGTCGTTACCGGCTGACCGCGGTGGAGAATCGCGATTCGGCTCAGGCCGTGCGATGCGTCGAGGACGGTGGCGTGCTGCGGGTGACGGTCGGCGACCGGCCGGCGCTGGTCTACAACGCGGAGCCGACCCGCGCGTCGGACCGGAAGCAATCGTACTACGACCGAAGTGGTTTTCTGCATCCGGTGATGAGCCCCTCGGGCCGGGTGATCACCGACGATCTGAACCCCGACCACATGCACCAGCACGGGATCATGTACGCGTGGCGGCAGTGTGAGTTCGAAGGGCACGCGGTCGACTTCTGGGACGAGAAGGCGCAGCTCGGCAAGATCGCGCACGTCAAGACCGAGTCCGTCGGGGGCGGGCCGGTGTTCGCGCACTTCACCGTGCACTTGGCGCACAGGGACCTGACCCTCGGCGGCAAGCCCGTGCTGAACGAGACCTGGCGCGTGCGCGTGTACAACCTGGCCCGTGCGTTCCTCTTCGACCTCGAGTCGGTGCAGACGTGTGCCACGAGCAGCCCGCTGACGGTCAAGAAGTTCCACTACGGCGGCGTGGCCGTGCGCGGCAGTAAGCAGTGGAAGAAGGGTGTGGGGTTCGACTTCCTCACCAGCGAGGGCAAGACGCGCACCGACGGCAACCACACCCGCGCGCGCTGGTGCGCGATCGCCGGTGCCATCGACGGCAAGCCGGCAGGGTTGACGGTGCTGTCGCATCCGGACAATTTCCGCGCCCCTCAGCCGGTTCGCCTGCACCCGTCGATGCCGTACTACTGCTGGGCCCCGATGGTGCCGGATGCGTTCAACATCGAGCCGGCCCGGCCGTTCGTGTCGAGGTACCGCTTCATCGCATACGACGGTCAGACGGACGCGGCGGTCATGGAACGAATGTGGCAGGACTACGCCCACCCGGTCGCGGTGCGGGTCGTCGCGGGGCGTTGAATCCGCGCACGGGGTGGCGAGGCGCAGCGGGAGCGCAACGAACTTCGAAAGAGGTTTCAGCGAGTCGTTCGAGTGGGCGACGTGGTATGCTGACTCGATCGATCCGATCGTACAGGCGCAGCGGCCCGACGAACAGCCGCAGGGGCCGACAAGGACACCCGCATCGGAACTGGATCTCACCGCACATGCTCGTTCCATCGCTTCGAAGCTGCACGTCAAGGACTCTGACGCCCTGGCCAGTACGACCGGCGAGCAGATCCGGCAGGCGTGCGGCTATTCTGACCAGCAGATATGGGACGAGTTCATCCGAGTGCTCGAGGCTCTGGGCTACGATGTCGCCAAGCGCGACTACGGATACCCGTGGTACTGATGCTTACGCTGCCGTTGATTTGCCGCCACTGCTTTCGCCGTCATTCGCCACGCGCCAAGGAGTGGGCCTTCAGCATCGCCAGCTCGACCCGCGCCCAGATGGTCTTTGCGACCTCGTCCAGGTCCGCCGGCGCGTCCTCGATCCGCAGCCGGCGAAGGAACTGGGGCCAGCGCCGCTGCGCGATCGGATCGCCCACGAACTCGTCGGAGAGCCCTGTCGGGACGGTTGCCGGTACGGGCGTCCGCCGACGGTGAAACGTGGCGGCGATCGCCTTCGCGAGCACGTCACTGTCGGGATCGTACATCCGGAGGACTACCAGCAGGTCGAAGTAATCCTTCATCCGGCTGTTGGCCATGCCGAACTTCACAATCGCTTCGAGCTTCTCTGCGATCACAGTCTCGGGCGGATACATCCGCAACTGAGGCGCGTCCTGATCGAGCAACGTCGGAAACGCCTCGACTTTCGGCTGCGGGTGAATCGTGTCACCAAAGCCCACGTCGACCTGCATCGGAATCCGGGCGTTGCCGAGCATCGCGACCAGCTTTGCGCGGATGCCGCCGTATTCCTGCTCTTCGCGGATTTCGGCGGCCGTCACGTTCGCCGGGTCAAACCGCAGGCCGTCTTCCGGAACGGTGGTTGTGATGATCTGCCGAACGGATGCGGCGACGGCCTCTGGGGTCGGATCGCCGAATCCCAGCAGGTCGAGGTCCTTCGTCGGCCGGTGGAGGTCCGCCGCCCACACCCGAAACAGCACGGCGCCCTTGAGCACGAAGCGGTCGGCAAGCTCCGACTTTGAGAGGCGGTACAGGAAACGCTCGATCGCGTACTGCGCCAGCAGCGCGTTGTAGTTGGCACCGCGGGCCCGGCTCAGGTTCAGCAGACGGCGGCGGACGGAAGCCGCCATGTTGGTGATCGGCTTGTGCTTCATACCAGCGACTCGAGATACGGGCGCATCACGTTGGCCACGCGGTCGATCTTCGCGTAGCGGTGGATTTCGTCCATCGTCGCCTTGCGCTGCCGCCAGCAATCGCGCAGCGCCTCGATCGCGACGTCGATACCGACGTTACTGCGATACTTGAAGCAGTCGGCCACGGTCTTGGCTGGGTGAGTGACGCGAACCAGGACACCTTCGATTCGGTGAACGTCGATTCCCTCTTGAAGCGCGGCGCCCGAAGCGCGAATCACCCGGAGCGGCGGATGGTCGAGCTTTGGGCGCCATCCGGTCCGGTCGATCATGATCCAGATTTCGAACGGGTTTTGCGTCGTGACCTCGTGGAATCGGAGTGCTGACAGGAGGCAGACAATCGCCTTCGGCACCCGCTTTGCGACAGCAGCCAGATCCGTGTGCTCAGTTGGTTCGTGCTCCGGCACCGTGTAGACGCCGCGCGACCGGCGAATGAGCTGCCCTTCGACGACAAGGCGTTGCAGCGTCGTGCGTGAAATGCGCAGCCGCTCCAGGTCTCGCGCGCGAACGAGGCCGCGGTCGCGAGCGTAGCGAAGCAGCCGTTCCGCCTGTGGAGCGGTCGCCATGGTGGCCCTTGTTACGGTTCCTCTGCAGTTCCTGACATCAGCATAGGTTTTGTAACACAGTACCCGGAGGCCGCCGGTCGATCAAGCGGGCGAAGACGTCAAGACATTTTGGGACGACAGGTTGTTGCCCGGTTGGTAAGCAGTCAACTCCCCGATCAAAGACCGAACGCCGGGAGTAAAACTAGGGGCACGTAAGTGATTTATTGGTACATATTTACAGCGATATGTATTCAACGGAAGCGGGAGGGAGACTCCCGTCCCCCATTTCTGGTGGGTCTCGCCCAACCTACTTCTTTGCGGGTTTGGCTTTCTTCTGTTTGGCGGGGTCGCGGAGCTTGGCGATTTCGCGGGTCAGGCTTTTGAGGGCGTCGCTGGCGTCGTTCTGGTCGACGCGGACTTCGATGACGGACAGGCCGTCGTGGCTGTCGGCCTTTCGGATGGCGCCGTCGAGCTGGCCCTTGGTCTCGACGACGTCGGCCTGGCCGGCCCCGATCATCGCGCACACCTGCGTGTAGTTCCAGCGGCGGATCTCGTTGAACGGACCGTTGAGGATACGGCGCTGCGTTCCGTAGCCGTCGTTGTTGAGGATGATCACGGTCAGCGGTAACTCGCGGGTGGCGGCGGTCGACAGTTCCATGCCCGTCATCTGGAACGCCCCGTCGCCGACGAGCACGAAGATGCGCTTGCCGGAGTCGGCAGTGGCCACGCCGATGGCGGCAGGGATGCCGAAGCCCATCGTGCAGTAGTAGGCGGTGGCGATGAACTCCTTGCGTTTGGCCGTGCGGAGGGCGATGGCCCCGAAGAGGGCGTCTCCGGTGTCGGTCACGACGGCGCTGTTGTCGTCGAGGTGCAGGCCGAGGATGCGGAAGACTTCCGTGATTGTGAGCTCGTCGTGCAGCTCGTTCTTGACCAGCGGGGTAGGCTCGACGGCCGGGTTGGGGTTGTCGAAGGCCGGGCGCTTGCGGATTTTCGCCTTGCCGAGGGCCTTCAGCAGATCGTCAAAGCGCACGTCGTCGTAACGGTGGAACCGGACCTGCGTCTTCTCACTGGTGGCCAGGATCACCGTCTTGCGGGTCAGTTTCGACGTGTTGATGCCCAGGAACATGTCGGTGATGAACGTGCCAAGCATGATGACGCAGTCGCTCTCGTCGACGTACTTGCGGCAGGCGGGCTCGGAGAGGGCGGCCGAGTAGACCCCGATGTAGAGCGGGTGGGTCTCACGGATGACCGACTTGCTCAGCATCGTGGCGGCGATGGGGATGTTGTTCTTCTCGGCGATGCGCAAGGCCACGTCGGTCAGGCCGAAGCGGTGCAGTTCGACGCCGGCCAGAATCACCGGCCGCTTGGCCTTGTTGATCATGGCCGCGCATTCGTCGATGCACGCACTCAGCGCGGCCCGGTCGCTCTGGCGCGGCTCACGCACCGGAGGCAGGTAGGGCTCGATGGGCACATCGGGCATGTCGTAGGGCACCTCGATGTAGCCGGGGCGGCGCTGCTCGATCACGGTGTCGACGACGCGGACGATCTCGGCCGCGGCGGTCTGCGGGTCGAGCAGGACCGTGTTGGCGCAGGTGACCTCCTCGTAGACGCGGCGTTGGGTGTCGAACGTCTTGACCTTGTGGTGAAGCAGCGGATCGCTCTGGCGGTCCTTGGCGCCGGGACCGCCGCTGACGACGATCACGGGCGACTTCTCGGCGTAGGCCCCGGCGATGCTGTTGAGCATGTTGAGCCCGCCCACGCAGTAGGTCACGACGGCCAGGCCCAAGCCGTTGACGCGAGCGTACCCGTCTGCGGCGAAGCCCACCGACGGCTCGTGCGTCACGGTGATGGACTCAATGGGCGAGCGGTCCAGCCAGACGAACGTCGGCAGCGTGAAATCCCCGGGCAGGGCGAAGGCGTGCGAGACGCCTTTGGAGTGGATGTAGTCGAAAAGAAACGACCCGATGGTCGGCCGATGGTTCGTGCTGCGCTTGGCAGTCTTTGTCATTCGCCGGCTCCAAAGAATTGAGGGGCTCCCACAAATGCTAGAATCGTTGCGCTGGCCGGGTCAACTCGCGAATCCGAGGCCGCACGACCGCTTCGGCGAGCCTGGTCCCAGAACATGTCCCCCCGGGACGTTGAAGTTGGGCTGCACGCACTCCGGCGGAACGAATGTCGCCTCGATACCCGAACGAAAGCCGAACCCTTGCGCGCGGGCGCGACGGCCTTGCGCCCGGAGCTGCCGGCCCCCTTGCGCGCGGAGTTGGACGGTCCGGGGAAGCCGCCCACGCCGGAGCCGCTTGATGCCGATCTTATCGGCCTCCGCCGGTTGAGGCCCTTTCGCCTCGTGTAGCGGCGCGGGCATGCGGTGCCTCTCCGAACCCCGAGCGTGCGGGAGGGGTAATCTTACATACCGAACGGGCCGCTTTGTGACGGGCGCGGTTCGGATTGGATCGGCAGCGCCGACTTCGAGACGCTCCGCCAGCAGAGCCGGCGGGCCTTGAGTCGTGAGCCGCCCAACCCGCATCGACCGTCTCGCAGCACCAGGGCGCCGTCGTGGGCCTCGAGGCGTTTGCGCTGTTGACCGTGAACTGGCCGTCCACGTCCCACGCTGTACGTACACCCGACGATGG
>CAYMME010000042.1:0-26915 GCA_964391465.1 uncultured Planctomycetales bacterium | reverse complement strand
GGAGTCTCTCGGAAAAACGGGACAATCGATTCCACTTGAACCCTGAGCCAAGACAGAGGGCGACTACGCAATCGGTCCCAAGGACGCACCGAGGAGGTCCGACGCTCAGTGCCTGTGGTTCTGGTAAAAGAGCCTCTGAACCTGGCGGCGCCCGGCCCGCCGGAGCGCACCGGGCTTGGACATGACACGCTTTGTTACCACGTACGATGGACGTGCGGCGGCACTCTGAAAGGATGGTGACGGATGAACTGGCGACAATCGAATTGGGCGGTGATCTTGTGCGTCGTGAGTGCGTTGCTTGGGTATGTCGGCGCAAGCTTCGTGCAGCAGGCTGAAGCTCAGGACGCAAGCAGCAAGGCCCGGTGTGTGGACGTCGAGGTCGTGGGGACGGGCCACATCCTCCGCGTTGTCCGCGTGTTCGATGACGGAACGGTCGATTGCGCTCAATGCTACGTGCCCGTCGATCCCCGGAGCAAGAAGACGGGTGAGTGGCAGCGGCTGAAGTCGAGGTAGGGATGCGCCGATCGGCGACCGACACGCACCGCGTGGGCAAGTCCGGAAGCGAGCGACGCGCACGTCGGCGGTTCCCGATGTATAATCACCGGCCGGCGAGGCGGAAATATGTGCAGGCGTGCGGTGGTTGTACCGACCGCGGGGCACTGATGCTGGCCGCCGTCGTACTATAGAGGGCGTACGAGGAGACGGCCGCGTAGTGCGAGATCGAACATGGCGGCGCCCGCTCGGCTGCAGCCGAACGGGCTTGGCCATGGCACCCCGCTTTTCCGTGTTGCCCGGGTGTGAGCCTGTGTGCGGTTCGGGGTACGAATGACGGTTTTGCAGAGAGGGATCCGACCATGCCCGTCTCGTTGATTCGTTGTCTGATTGCGGCGGCGGTGCTGCTGGTGGGGCCGGCCGGTGCGGGCGGCCAGCTCATCCAGCTTGGCAAGGACAAGGCCGCACAGGACGCGACGCCGCACGTCGACTTGAAGGTGGTCGCCGATGCGGAGGCGATCCGGCCGGGCGGCAAGCTGACGCTCGGCCTGCACTTCAAGATCGACGAGAAGTGGCACATCTACTGGCGTAACCACGGGGCGAGCGGTCTGCCGCCGAGCGTCGAGTGGGAGTTGCCGGACGGTTTCGAGGCCGGTCCCCTGCTGCATCCGCCCCCGAAGACCCACACCGTCGAGGTGGTCGGCACCACGTACGTCCACTACGGCGAGCCGGTGCTCCTGGCCGAGATCACCGTGCCGGCTAACGCACCCGTCGGCGAGAAGGTAGTCATCAAAGGCAACGCCCGGTGGCTGGTCTGCAAGGAGCTGTGCGTGCTCGGCGAGCAGAAGCTCGAGATCGCCCTGCCGGTGGTGGCCGCCGACGCGGCGGTGAAGCCCGCGAACAAGGACCTGTTCGCCGCCGCCCGCAGCACCCTGCCGATCCCGACCGACAAGGCCAAGTACATCAAGGTCGACACGAAGCTCTCCGTCGACCGCGTGCGTCCGAAAGACAAGTTCGAGGTCGCGCTGGTTCTCGACGTCAAGAAGGGCCATCACATTCAGTCGAACAAGCCGCTGGACAAGTACCTCATCCCGACGCAGATCTTCCTTGACAGCTTCGTCGGCCTGATCGTCAGCGAGCCGGTCTTCCCCAAGCACAAGGTACGCACCGTCTCGCCGAACATGAAGGTGGCCGAGTTCGGCGGCCGGGTCGTGATCCGCATCCCCGTCGAAGCCGACAACGAGCTCGAGGGCAAAGCGGGCAAGGTCTCCGGCGTGCTGACGTACCAGGCCTGCACCGACGCGGGTCAGTGCTACGCCCCCGAGTCGGTCGAGTGGTCGGTCGCCGTGCCGTTCGCCAAGGCCGGCGAGAAGGTCAGCCAAGCCAACGGAGAGGTGTTCGGCGCGGCCACCGCAAGCACGTCCCCACCGACGACGGGCGGCTTCACGCTCGACGGTGAGATCCAGTTGCAGGAAGCCAGCTCCGATCGTCCGCTGTGGCTGTACATCCTCTTCGCGTTGGCCGGCGGACTCTTCCTCAACATCACGCCGTGCGTGTTGCCGGTCATCGGCATCAAGCTCATCAGCTTCGTGCAGCAGGCGGGTGAGGACCCGCGCCGCATCCGAGCGATCAACCTCGTGTTCTCGGCGGGGATGATCTCGATCTTCCTGCTGCTGGCCACGCTGGCGGTGTTTCTGGGTGTGGGCTGGGGCGGGCTGTTTCAGTTCAAGAGCTTCAACATTGTCATGGCGACGGTCGTGTTCGCCATGGGGCTGTCGTTCTTCGGCGTGTTCGAGATCCCCGTGCCCGGCTGGATCAACCAGGCGGGCGGCGTCGAACGCGAAGGACTGCCCGGCGTGTTCATCAAGGGCGTGCTTGCGACCCTCCTGGCCACGCCGTGCGCCGGACCGCTCATGGGCGTAACGCTCACGTGGTCGGTCGCCCAGCCCGCGCCGGTCACGTACCTCGTCTGGGGCTGCATGGGCATCGGCATGGCATCGCCCTACCTACTGGCCGCGATCAATCCGCGCATCATGTGGCTACCGAAGCCGGGTGCTTGGATGGAGCGGGTCAAGCAGTTCATGGGCTTTGTGCTCATGGCCACGACGGTCTACTTCCTGAACGTGCTACCCGATACGTACGTGATCTGGACGGCGTTCTTCCTCGTCACGGTCGGACTTGCGGCCTGGATGATCGGCCAACTGGTCAACATCAACTCGCCGGCGGCACGCAGGCTGGTCGTCCGCGCGACCGCTCTGGCCGTGATCGTCGCCATGGGCTTTCTGTCGTTCGGCAAGATGATTCCGGAGACCAAGGCCGAGCACGAAGCGACGCTCCGGATTCTCATCGACCAGGCTAAGGCGCAAGGCGGCGCTGATTCCGCGAACGGAGGCGAACAGGTCGCCGACACCAAGGGATCCCGGCTGCCCTGGATTCCCTTCACCGTCGAGCGTCTCGAGGGATTCACGAAGGAAGGCCGGACGGTCCTCGTGGATTTCACGGCCGACTGGTGCCCGAACTGCAAAGCGAACGAGATTCTCGCCCTCAACACGGCCGAGACGAAAGCGCTGGTCGCGAAGAACCGCGTGGTGTGCCTGCTCGCCGACTACACGCAAGAGTCGCCTGAGATCAAGGCGGTGCTGAACAAGCTGGGCTCGATCTCCGTCCCGCTAACCGCGATCTTCCCGGCCGGCCGGCCGCAGGAGGTGATCCCGCTACGCGAGATCTATACGCGCGGCATGCTGCTCGAAGCACTAGAGAAAGCCGGCCCGTCGGTGTCGGCGGTGGCGCAATCGAACAACGGCGACGGGGCCGCACGATAGAGATGCGTACAGGCTACATTTGCACGATGTGCCGCCGCAGCTCGTGACTCCGGATTTGTCGTGGGAGGTCGACGATGGACCCGACGCCAGGGAGAACTGAGGCGGGCGACCCGTTGATTGACGAAGTGCGGGCGGTGCGGAAGGCAATCAGCGATCGGGTCGGCGACGACTTCGACAAGCTGGGTGAGTACCTGCGCAGAGTCCGTGAAGAGTACCGCCAGAAGACCGGTCGTTTTCAACCGGATGCGTCAGACTCTGAGGCGACCGACGGCGGTTGAGGTGTTCCTTGGCGGGCCGCAGGTGTCCGGACGCGTGTCGTCCCCCACCCTTCGCAAATCCGCCGCGGCGGACGAAGGATGGGGCACCCGGCAGGTGTCCTACACCGCCATCCAATCCTCGACGGTCACCCCGGGAACCATGGAGAAGTGCCGTGTGTTGTGTGTCACTACCGTCAGTCCGTGCACCAACGCTGTCGCCGCAATCATGAGATCGACCGAAGCAATCGGTCGACCCCGATCCAGTAGTCCCGCCCTGACATGACCGAATTTCCACGCCGCGGCCTGGTTCACGTCGAGGACTGTCATGTCGGACAGCAACTCCAACAGGCCTTGGTGATACTTCGACGGAGAATTACTTCGAAGCGTCCAACTCAGTAGCTCACCGAGCGTGAGCGCGGAGATGTGAAGAAGGCCGGAGTGCTGCACGAACTTGGAACTGACGCGCCCCACATTGCGCAAATGAGCCGAGCAAACGTCAGTGTCGATCAGGAACATTCGGGCGGGTCCGGTCGGCTGTTCTCTCGGCTGCGGCGCGACTCCTCCAACCAGGCATCCAGCGCCTCACCCGCATCCGCCCAGGCACCTGCCGACCGGCGGATCCCTTCACCGGGCGGCAGCAGCGGCTGCACGACGATTGTGACTTCCTGCCCGTCCGGCAATTCGGATTCCTGTTCGAGCTCGATCGTGCGGCCACGTACGGTACCCCGAAGTACGGCTGCCTTGTTGATCATGACCGACCTCGTCTTCTACAAGCCCGTTGCCGTCTGAACATCCGCCCCCGTACAACCCACATACTATTCTACGCATCCCTGAGCACGAACGAAACCGCCTTGGTCTCGAGGTAGGCATCGAGGCCTTCCTGAGCGAGTTCCCGGCCTTGGCCACTTTCCTTCATGCCGCCGAACGGGGCCTGGGGCGTGGCGGGGACCGGGTCGTTGATGGCGATGATGCCGGCCTCGAGGCCCTCGGCCAGGCGCCAGGCGGCGGTCAGGTCGTTGGTGAACGCATAGGCCGCCAGGCCGTACGGGGTGTTGTTGGCCGCGGCGATCACCTCGTCGAGCTTGCTGTAGTCGAGGATCGGCATCACCGGCGAGAACGGTTCCTGCGTGAGCATCTTCACTTCGGGCGACAGGTCGGTCACCACCGTGGGCTCGAAGAAGTACCCGCGGTCGAACGCCTCGCTCCGCTTGCCGCCGGTGAGGATCTTCGCCCCCTTGGCCTTGGCGTCGCCGACGAGCATGACGGCCTGGTCCATCGCCCGCTCCTCGAACATCGGCCCGATCTCGACGCCCGGATCCATCCCGTTGCCGAGCTTGAGCGCCTTGGCGCACTCGACGCTGGCTTCGGTGAAGTCCTTGTTGATGTCACTGTGCACGAAGAAGCGCGACGGCGAGATGCACACCTGCCCGTTGTTGCGGAACTTGCCGATCACGGCCGCCTTGGCCACCTGCTCGACGTCGGCGTCGGGCAGCACGATGAACGGGGCGTGCCCGCCGAGCTCGAGGCTGAGGCGTTTCATCTGGTCGGCCGCTTGGCGCATCAACTGCTTGCCCACCTCGGTCGAACCGGTAAACGAAATCTTGCGAACGATGGGGTTGGTCATGAACTCGTCGGCCAGTTCCTCGGCCGGCCCGAGCACGAGGTTGCACACGCCCGCCGGCGGGCCCGCATCGACGATGCACTCGAACACGCGCATGAGCGAGATCGGTGTCTGGCTGGCGGGCCGAGCCACAATGGTGCATCCGGCCGCCAGGGCCGGAGCGATCTTCCGCGACTGCAACGCGACGGGGAAGTTCCACGGGCTGATCGACACGCACACGCCGACCGGGTGCCGCAACGTTATGTGTCGCTTGGGAGCCATGCTGTTGGGAATCACGCGGCCGTAGGCTCGCTTGGCCTCCTCGCCGAACCACTCGAACGTGGCGGCCGTGTGGAGTACCTCGGCCTTGGCCTCGGGCAGCGGTTTGCCCTGCTCGGCCGTGAGCGCCTCCGCGATGGTGTCGGCCCGCTCGGCAATGAGATCGCCGATGCGGCGCAGGACCTTCGCCCGCTCCCACGCGGTCTGACCGGCCCAGGCGGGCATGGCCTCGCCCGCCGCCTCGATCGCCCGGCGGGCATCGGCCCGTGCCCCGTAGGGCACCTCGTCGATCACTTCTTCCGTGGCCGGGTTGATGACGCCCAGCGTGCCGCCCTCTGCGGCCGCACACCACTTGCCGTCGATGTACATCCGGTTGTTGTCAGCCATGATCGCCTCCCTTGACCGCAGTCTCGTCTCGCACCCATGGATCCAGTTGCGGGGCATCGTAGCAGACGGCCGCCGTCGCAACCACGGCTTTACCGGCAAACCTCAGCGACTTACCATGATGTGGGTCGCCAACAGGCCGAGACGCGAGGACCACGGAGCCAGGCAGGCCCATTGCGGGTTGCGGAGTGGATGAGTGATGAAGGATGAGGGATGAGCGATGGCGACCGAAGCGTCTCGGCGGTCCTTTCTCACTTCTCACTTCTCACCTGCTCTTCTCCGGGCGGGGGACGACACGCAACCGAATCCAAGGGCCCGAACGGATCGACACTGCAGGACGGCATCACCGCATGAGCGACAGCAATCTTCGCATCACGCTGCTTGGAACGGGCACGTCGCACGGCATCCCGATGATCGGCTGTGACTGTGCGGTCTGTACCTCGACCGACCCGCACGACAAGCGTAGCCGGACGAGCATCTATATCGAATACGACGGCCGCGGTGTGCTCGTGGACACCACGCCGGAGTTGCGCGTGCAGTGCCTCGACAACGACGTGCGCCGGGCTGACGCAGTGCTGTTCACGCACGGCCACGCCGACCACGTCACCGGCCTGGACGACCTGCGCCGATTCAACTGGCTCCAGCAGGCCGCCCTGCCGTGCTACGCCAACCGCAGGACGCTCGATACCCTCATGCGGATGTTCCGCTACGCGTTCCGCGACGATCCGGATTACCCCAGCGCCAAGCCGCGGCTGAGCCCCCTGGAAATCGACGGCGACTTTGACCTGTTCGGCCGGCAGGTGATGTCGATCGAACTGTTCCATGGTGAGATGCCCGTGCTCGGGTTCCGGTTCGGGCCGTTCGCCTACTGCACCGATTGCAGCCACATTCCGGACGCGTCGCTGGCTCGGCTCGAAGATCTCGACGTGCTCGTCCTTGACGGCCTGCGGCGCCGCCCGCATCCGACCCACTTCAACCTCGAACAGGCCGTCGAGATGGCCCATCGGATCCGAGCCCGGCGGACCCTTTTCACACACATCGCTCACGAACTCGGCCACGCCGAAACGAACGCCGAGTTGCCGGAGGGCATGGCGTTGGCGTTTGATGGGCAGCGGATTGATTTGGAGTGGTAGAGACGTGAGGGACGGAGGGACTAAGGGACGAAGGGACGAAGGGACTGAGGGAACCGACGGCTGCCGATTCTTCTTCTTGTGGATCGATGGAGGTTTGGTTGTGCGCACGGTCATGTACAGTTGCTGCTTGCTTCTGGTTGCTCTGGCGATGGATGCGTCTGCTGCGAAGCCGTCCTTCACGCCGATTGTTTGTCCTGGGCCGGAGGAGATGGCGGCGGGGTTGCGCGGTTGGCAGGAGCGGCATCCCGATGCGCTGCGCGTGGACACGTGCGGCAAGAGCAGCAAGGGGCGCGAGATTCTGCTTTGTCGCGTTACCGATGGTCTCGTGCCGGACGCGGACAAACAGGTTGTGCTGCTGACGACCACGCACGTGGCCACCGAGCGGAACTCCTGCTCGGGGTCGTTGCGGCTGATCAAGTGGCTGATCAGTGATGACCCGGCCGCGGCCGAGATCCGCCGGCGGCAGATCGTGCTCGTCATGCCGTGCAACGATCCCGACGGGCATGCCGGCGATGGCCGTTCCGAGATCTACATGTGCTGGAGCCTCGACGGCGTCGTCGAGCCCGAGAAGCACCCCGAGGCCGTGGTGCTTCAGAAGGTCATCGATCAGCACCGACCCGACGTGCATGTGGACGTACACGGTGTGTGGTTTGCCGAGCAGACGATGTGGGAGAGCACGGGTATCGCGTGGGCCGGCGGTCTCGCGCGGTCATACATCGCGGAGATCCCGCGGCTCATGGACCAAGCGGCGGAAGAGGCCGGGTTCCTGATCACGGCCGGCGAAGAGAGCGCGGGGCAGGTCCGCGTGAGTGCGCCCGTGCCCGGCGGGAACCACCACTTCTACATCCGCAACGCCAACGTCAACGACTGCGTGTACTCCTATCATCAGTACCATTCGATCGCGTTCACCATCGAGGCCGGTTTCGAGGAGAGCACGGCCATCCGGTTGCGCCGGCTGCTCGAAATCGGCAACGCCGTGTGGCGTGGCGAGCGCTACGCGGGTTACCCGGTCAACCAGGTTGGCTGCTGGACGTCGATGGCCATCGCCGCTTGGGGCACGACCGCGACCGAGCGGCGAGCGAGCCGCGTGGAACTGTGGCAGAAGCTCGATCAGCTCGCCTACGGCTGTGCTCACCCTGAACCGCGCGGCACGATGATGGCGTTTCTGTTCACCGACCCGGCCCTCGCCCGACGGGTCACCACGAAGAAGGACCTGACCTCCGTCGTTGCGAAGCTCGAGGCGAAGGCAACGAAGCCGTCGGACAACGAGTCAAACGCAGAGAACCGCATTCCCGCACTCGACGCTGAAGCGATTGCGAAGTTCGCGCAGACCACGCCGGCGCTGAACGCCGCACTGACCGGCCCCATGGCCGAGAAGGGACGGGGGGCGATCGCCCACGGTGTCGTCATCCGTCTGCTGATTCCGTATGCCGACGCGAAGCTGACGCACCTGCGACTCGACGGCCACGAGATCGCGGAGTCGGATACGGATGGGTACCACGTCCGGCGGCAGCCGGGGACGATCGTCGAAGTGGCCATCCCACCGGGGAAGGTCGGACCGGTGCACGTTGTGACGTGCGCGTATGACACGCAGACGAAACGCAGGGCGGGCTTCCTGTCGACGGATTGGTAGCGGCCGGCGCGCCTACCCGACCGCGGGCGGATGGACTGGGCGTTCCGTCCCCCACCCAGGGAAGAGCAGGTCAGAGACTGAGAAGGTGAGAACGTAGGAAGGTGAGAAGGGACCGCCGAAACGCTTCGGCCGCCATCCCTCATCACTCATCCTTCATCACCCATCTACTCCGCACTCCGCTCGGGCTCGGACTGCCACGCTCCCTTACGGTCGCGTCTCGGTGGTGACTCGGTCGCGTCTCGGCTGGTCACATCGCTTCGCGCTTCTGGGGTTCCTCGGATGCTCCGGAGATCGGCGCGGTTGCCGGTTGTGTCTTCTTGCCGCGGTTGGCGGCCCGGCCGTTACCGCTCTTTGTAGAGACCAGGATCACGCTGTCCTTGCCGAACGTCTGGCGGAACGCGTTGATGGCCGTCTGGTACTCGGCCGCCTGGTCTTCGGGGAGGCTCTTGACGTCCACCTCGTCGGTGACGATCACCACGCGGCGGGCCTCGTCCTTGAGGTCCTCCAACCCGGCGAAGCAGCGGACGTCGGTGCGCCCGATCTTGGTGTGGTCGGCGACGATCACGCGCGTCGTGGTCTTGCGCAGGGCCAGGGCTTCCTTGACCGGCCGCTCGTCCTGCACGGCCGAGCAGTACAGCCCGTCGGCGTCGAGCCCGCTCGCGGAGATCACCACCACCGATGGGTTGTAGTCACCCAGCGTCTCGTCGATGGTGGCGGGGTCGATGTTGGCGTTGAGGCGCCGATCATAGCGCCCGGCGACCAGGAACAGGTCGAGCCCGCTGCGGAGCGGACGCAGGGCCTCCCACGCACCGAGGTTATGGGTCAGGACGGTGAGCCAGGCGAAATCCGACTCTTCGGCGATGGCATCGTCGTCGAGGGCGCCCACCTGCTCGGCGATGACGTCCGCTACGGCCTGGGCGCTCGTGCCCGCATCGACGATCAGCCGCGGATTGCGGTCCGGCTGGATCACGTTCTCCCACACCCATTCCGCAACCGAGTGCTTGGCGTCATTCTGCTCGTTCTGTTTGTTTCCGAAAATCGTTGCCATGTCCGTATTCCTACAAAGTTCCCAGGGCCTGATAGAGTTCCGTTCCGTCCCGGTATCGCAGTTTGGGGACGACCTGCATGCACCGCCGCAAGATCGGCCGCAGACGCGTCGGCCGGACGTCGTCGAGCGGCAACTGTGACACGAGTTGGTTGATGAGCTTCACCAACTCGGCCCGCGTCAGGGCGCCGTGTCGCTGTTCTTCACACATGGCTCGCACGCGGCTGAGATACGGGTGCGTCCCGTGCAAGGCCTGAAACATCGTGAGCCCGAGGGCGTAGATGTCGGCGGCCGCACCTCCGATGGTTCCGCCAAGGATCGCCTCCGGCGGGTCATACGCCACGCGGGCGGCGGTGGTTCGCGTAATGTTGGCCGGGTATGCGCGGCCGTGACGCACTGTGCCGAAGTCGATGAGCTTGGCGATGCGGCGCTTTCGGTCGCGGGCGAGGAAGATATTGCTCGGCCTGATGTCGCCGTGCTGCACCTGCGGGCCGCCCGGGCGCTGCCAGACGCCGCCCGCTTCCTGATGGATCGCGGCCAGTCCGGACGCCATCTCGCAGAACAGCCGCACCCGCACGTCTTCGTCCGTCGCAGCCCAGGCTTCGGACTCCAACGCCTCGGCGAGCGTCTCACCGACGAGATGCTCGGTGGCCACGAAGGGCTCGCCGGTGCGGGTCACGACCCCGAAGCCGACGACCTTGGCCACATGTTTCGAGCGTACCTTCTTGCCGAGGGGGCCTTCGTGCTCCCGCAGGCGCTCGCCCAGGGTGTCGAAGTCGCCGGCCGTCGACTGGAAGACCTTCAGCGCTACCGGGCGCACGCGGCCGCGGCGCTTGGCCCGATAAGTGCGGGCGTCATCCCCACCGCCCAGCAGCTTCTCCAACTCGTAGCCGGGAAACCGCTGCCACAGACGCTCGTCACATCGCCAGCCCTGCCGGTCCACGTGGTCGAGTTCGACCGTGTCCATGCAGGTATGGGAGAAGCGGCTGCCGGAGAGGTTGCAGTTCGTGAAGACAACGTCGTCGAGTTGCGTTTGCTCGAAGATCGCGCCGGCTAGATGGCAGTCGACGAATCGCACGCGCTCGAGCACGGCGCCGGTTAGGTCGACGCCGATCATGACCGCCCCGTGAAACACGCAGTCGGCGAGGTGGGATTCACGCAGCCGCACCCCCTCGGCAACGATGTTGTCGAATTGGGTCGAGACGACGGTGCACGCCGGCTGAAGGTGCGCGACCGTGCCCCGGGCCAATTCCTGACCGGCGGCGGAAACCATCGTAGTACCCCTCGGCGTCCGTGCGCTTCCTTCGGCGTGTCCCCAGCTCCCTCGTAACCGGGCCGGATCATACCGCAGCCTCTGCCACACAGCAAGCCCGCCACACCGAATCCACCGCCGAATCTAGCCGATAAGGAGTCCAGTCGCCGTTCGGAGAGCGTAGGTGTCGGGTAAGCAAGCTTATTTGAAGCGCACAAACGGCAGCATCGCGCTGGCGTTGGTGGCGCTTTCTGCGTGTCCACTCGTGGCCCACGCGGACGGCGTGCCCGAATCGCGGCGCGCCGCTGTGGCCTGGCAGGTCGCGCTGGATCGAGTGGGGATTTCTCCAGGAGTGATCGACGGCGTCGTCGGACCGAAGACGCGACTGGCCACGCGCGAATTTCAGCGCGTGCGCGGGTTGGCTCAGACCGGGAAGCTGGACGCTTCCACGCGATCGGCGCTGCGGGTCGACGCCTCTCCGGCGCTGCGTTTGCATCGGGTCACGAGCAAGGATCTCGCCCTGGTCGGACCCACGGCCAGGGGATGGAAGAGCAAGAGCAAGCTCCGGCGGTTGGGTTATGCCTCGAATCTCGCCGCGGTGGCCGAGCGGTTCCACTGTTCCAAGGGCCTGCTCAAGCGACTGAATCCGGGGCTGGCATCGCCGAAGGCCGGTGACCGGTTGACGGTGCCGAACGTAGGCGACACGTCGGGTACGTCGCGGGCCGCGACGATTGTCATCGACATGGGTGAGAAGACGATTCGGGCACTCGATGCCGACCGGCGGCTGGTGGGCCTGTTCCACTGCTCGATCGCCCGACACAAGGCGAAACGCCCGCGCGGCAGCGCCAAGGTCGTCAGCGTCGTGCGCAACCCGACCTACACGTTCAATCCGAAGATGTGGCCGGAGGTCAAGGGCATCAACGAGAAGCTGACGATCCCGCCCGGGCCGACTAACCCCGTGGGCCTGTGTTGGATCGGCCTCAGCCGCCGCGGCTACGGAATCCACGGCACCCCTGCCCCCGAGTTGATCGGCAAGACCGGCTCGCACGGCTGCTTCCGCCTGACCAACTGGGACGCCCTGCGCCTGGCCGGTATGGTGCGTGCCGGAACCACCGTCCGTTTTGAGTCCTAGGTTGACATGAGCCTGTGGTCCCGCCACCGTGGTGCCGGAGGTGACACCGGTCGAGGCGTAACGGAGCCTGTCAACCGTGGCTGCATGCAGAAGGTGATCACACAATGACGCTTCGGGAGAAACTCGACCAACTGGTCGCGACGTGGAAGGCGAACGAGGGGTACAAGGATGTCGAGGCCACGCAGTGGCACCCCCGCCACGAGGCCAAGCCGTCACTGTACTGCGCGCATTGTGGACAGGAGCTTCAGTGCTGGACCGAGAGAGAACGCTGGGGCGGCGGGGACACGACCGCGTGGGAGCCGCTGCCGGACTTTCACGCCTGGATACAGATCCTCTTCTGTCGCACAGACAAGTACATGCGCATCTACGCCGTCACCTACGAGGAGCGGATTGACGCGGGGTGGGTCCCGATGAAGGACCGAAGGCAGATGCCTCGCGATTGACGTTCAACTGCCCCGGAAGGGATCGAACCTTCAACCTCATGGTCCAAAGCCATGCGCGCTGCCGATTGCGCCACGGGGCATCCGCACCCGGCGGAACGGAAACGGCAGGGATCGAACCTGCAACCTCCGCCTTCGCAAGGCGGTGCTCTCTCCGGTTGAGCTACGCTTCCTAACGACGATGGAAGGATTCGAACCTTCAACCTTGGGATTCGAAATCCCATGCTCTTCCGTTGAGCTACACCGTCGGCGAACGGAAGGCTGAGGACTCGAACCCCATGCGTGTTACCGCACCACCCGTTTTCGAGACGGGGGCCGCCCCACCGGCGACGTAGCCTTCCTCCTGCGCGAACCGAAACCGCGCAGCCGGGCAGGGCCGAGCCGCAAGACGTCGGCATTCCGGTTCGTACGGAAGACGGAGGGCACGATCCCCATGCGTTGACAACGCACCACCCGGTTAGCAGCCGGCGGCCATCCCGCGATGGCTTCGTCTTCCTTCGGGTGTCGGCCGGGACTCGAACCCGCACTCCCCTGGCTCACAACCAGGTGCTTTGATCCGGTTAAGCTACCGACACCATCACAAGGCCTGCGCGCAGACGCCGCCCGCAGCGGACGGCTGTCCGCCCACGCTCGAGATGTCTCTGCGCGCACGTCGTGCGCGACAGGCCCCGACGGGATTCGAACCCGCGACCCTCTGGCTGAAAACCAGATGTGCTCGACCGCTACACCACGGGGCCAACAAAAAAAGCCGGGCGACCCGTTCAGGATCGCCCGGCTTGCGGTGTTGTTCGCTATGTCGAACTGTCTTAGCGCACAGTCACCTCCCGAGCGATCCGGTGGGATCGTTCCTGATGTTGGCGACTCGAACGGGATGACAGCTTCGCGTTCATGATGCAACTCTTATACCACATGATCGGCCAGAAGTCAAACGACCGTTAGCAATGGGGGTTCAGGGTCCAGGGTTCGGGGTTCAGGGTTCAGAGCACGGAGACAACCGTTACCCACGGCGGCGTCATCGGATCCGCTCTGCCTCCTCCTTCTGCTTGCTGCCCACTTGCCACAATAGTGGACTTGCGGGTATGATTCCGGCCGGGTGTCTGGCGGAGGGGGATTCCAGTTGAGAGTCTCGGACTGATCCAGCAGCGACGAAGGTCGCTCAACAACCACAGCGAAAGGGAAGACCAATGCGCATTCAACGCAGCACGGGACGGAGCATGGTCCGAGTGATGATCGCGGCGATCGCCGTAGCGGCCACCGGAGCGGACTGTCCGCCGCCGCCCCCCCCGACCGGCGCCCTCTCTATCGTGAGCATCACGCCGGCCGACGGATCGACCGCCGTGTCGCTGACGCCGACGATTCAGGTGGTCTTCAGTCACTCGGTGGATACGGGAACCCTGAGCGGTGATCTGCAGCCCTCAACGACCGACTTCACGCTCGAGTGGAGCAGCAACAACACCGTTCTGACGGTTGCGCTCGTCGGGCCGCTCGCGGCCGACACCACTTACTTCGTGGCGATCGACCTCGCCTTCGATACGAGCGGAAACCAACTCACGAATCCGAGCAGTTCGTGCTTCAGCACCGGTGCGACGCTCGACTGCCCGACCTTCGAGTGCCTGGCGTTCGACGCAACGGACGGATCGGTGCCCGCGTATGCGGACTACAGCTACCAGCCGCCGTTCGCTTCGGATTCGCCGTGGAACACGCCGATCGGGGACAACCCCGGGGTCGCATCCGATACGGCAACGATGATCGCGCGATTCGCGCAGACCCACGACCAGTTCGGCGGACTGTGGGTCGGTGTGATTCGAAACGTCGTGCCGGTCTACTTCGCGGACGCGAGTACGACAACGTTTGACGTGCCCCTGTCCGAGCCGAACGAAGGCATCGCGTCGGTGCTGACGGGTGTCCCGATCCCCTCGCACGCGCTGGCCGACTGTGGATACGACCGGTTCCTCACCATTTGGGACACGTCGGCGAACCGGATCCACGAGTTCTATCGGGCGGAACAGGGATCGGACGGCTCATGGACGGCGGGAACGGGCAACTCTATGGACACGGTGACCGGCAGCGGGATCTATACCGGCAACGGGTCGCGCTCGAGCCAGGGCATCCGCGCGTCCGGGTCATCGATGCTGGCGGGACTGATCTGGCCGAACGAGCTGGCCGCGGGGCAGATCAATCACGCACTTGCCGCCGGGTACGAGTTCATTCGCTCGGGCGGGCCGGTTGCGCCCTTCACTGCCAGCGACGGCCTGAACGACGACGCGGCGGCGATTCCGATGGGCTCCCGCCTCCAGTTGGATCCGAGTCTCGATCTCAGCACACTCGGTCTCCAAGCGTGGGAGCTCACAATCGCCGAGGCGCTGCAAACGTACGGTATGTTCATCGTGGACACGGCCGGGGGCATTCCGCTGAGCGCCGTTCACGTGCACAGTTTCGAAGGCAACCCCTATTCCGGCCTGCTGCCGGACACCATCGCGCAGGAGGAGGGCGTGCTGCTCTCCGGGCTGCCCGCCAGCAGCTTCCGCGTCCTGAGTCCGTCCGAGTAGTCGGCCGCACGGCGACTGCCGGCGTAAACGGAGTCCGTGTCTCCGGCGTTGACTGCTGCGCGCATGCGCAACCGGCCACGGCGATCGGCTATCATGTCCGGCGAGGAGAACCGCCATGCGCAGATCGTCCCTATCAATCGTTCTCGCCGTGTTTTGCGGCGTGTCGGCAGCAGACGCCTTTGAGCTGAAGGAGACCCGGACCCTGCACCTCGACTGGCAAGGTGCACCGCTCATCGTTGGTGACTTCCTCGGCGATCCCGACGAGCTGGCGAAGGCCGACGGCTGGAAGGCCTCGAATGTTGCCGGCGGCAACGCGGTCAATGTTCACCGTTCGTCCAGCGACTGGCTCGACTATCGGCGCGAGATGGTCGCGACGGGCGACACGGCCGAGTTGGCCGTCCGCTTCAGTCTCCGCGCGTACCACGAGAAGAAGATCGGTGTGGTGCGGTACGGGTTCCGCATGCCAACGGAGCGGCTTGACGGCGTGGCGTACCGCGCCGTGACCGGACGTCCGTACCGCTCGAAGGTCGTTGAAGGCACGCTGTCCGCCGGGATGGCCGACGGTGCCGTTGCCTCCGGCATGGCGTTCTTGAACCTCAGCGGCCCGAACGGCGCACTGACCATCGACTTCGCCCGCACCGGTCACGGGCTGTACTACAACCCTCGCAGCTACGCGACCGTGGCCAACGCGTGGACGCTGGAGAAGTCGGGTGACGCCTTCGTGTTCACCACGGGTCTCGCCGTGCGCTGGTATGGAGGTATGGTCACGACCAAGGTGGTCTTCCTCGAAGGCGCTCACGACTACGGAGCGCTCCATCCCAAGCCGACGGAATGGCACTACGGAATCGGCCCGAGCATCCTCCTCGGTGCGGCCTTCTACGAACCGGCCCCGGAAGGATTGACCGCCGTCGGGCTCGACCGATTCGACGCAAGAAGGCGCGTGGGCTGGGCGGATCTCGACGGCCTACGTCTGGCTCCGGCCGTCCTGGGCCGGATGGTCACGGGACGCAAGGGCACGCTCCGGTGTCAGACAACGCCCGGCTTCTATCTGGTCACCGTCCGATACGGAGCGGCCGAGCCTCTCGGCCCCTTCTCACTGATCGCCAACGGGGAGCAAGTGGCTGGCGATCTCCGGGCTCCGGCCAATGTCTGCGAAACGACGACCTTTCCCATCCGTCTGAGCGACGGCAAGCTCGCCCTCACGTTTCAGGGCGAAGAAGCGTTCGGCGTGAGCGCCGTGTTGCTTCAACAGTTGGTGAGCGAGCACGAGGACAAGTACATCCTCCAACGAGAGCTCTGGCAGGTACCCGGCATCCCCACGCCCGACAAGGAGATCGATCCCGGTGAGCCGCCCAAGGCCGGCACGTCTCCGATCAAAGACGACGGTGACTGGCGATGGAACATGGCCATGGCGTCGCTGGGGCCGTCCAACACGGGATCGTGCAACGAGCTCAACACGTACAAGAACATCGAGCGCCGCATCCTCGAGCTGAAGGCCGGCGGGCACAACACGATCATCTGCAACGGCCTCCATTTCCGCCTCTGCCATCTGTCCAAGCGGCCGATGATCAAGCGGAACATGAAGATGATCTGCGACGTGGCCCACCGTCACGGATTCCGCGTCATCGAGCACCACGATGTGCCCCTGATGCTCGCCGAAAGTGAGGGGTACAAGACGCTCGTCGACCATGTCGACTGGCTGTCCCGCGACATCGTCACCGGCCGCGTCTCCACCTACTTCTGTGTCAACAATCCCGAGTTCCAGCAGTGGTACTACGACTGGTTTGAGGACTACGCCCGCGGTACCGGCATCGACGGCTGCATGCTCGATGAGGTGACGTTCTTCGGGAAGAACTACTGCGGCTGCAAGCACTGCCGTGCGCGATTCGCCCGCGAGACCGGCCAACCGCTACCGTACGTAGACGACGGCAAGCTCTTTCTCAACAAGGACAATCCCCGGTGGGTCAGGTGGGAGAAGTTCCGCATCGGCGCGAGCAGCGATTTCTTCAAGGGCATTCGCGCCATCCTCGACCGGGTCAACCCCCGCGCGTCGATCCTCACCTACACCACGCACTACGGCTTCACCAGCAACTACGGGTCACGGAGCTTCGGGGCCGACATCGTGGACCGGGCGCGGCACATCGACTTCCTCGGCACGGAGATCATGTCCCGCAACGTCTTCGACTGCTACCGGGCGGTCAACGCCTACCGCAAGACGAAGAACGCTCTCATGCTGCACTTCGACTCGCCCGTCTACGGGCTGGTCTACCATCTCGACGACCCGGCCATGGCCTACTTCGGCTGGGCCCTGCAGCACATGAACCGCCAGGTGAGCTGGATGGACACCATCGACGGCGAGGACATGACCCGCTACATCGGCTGGCCGGGCAAGATGGACACAGAAGCCGCCCGCGGCCTCTGCGACATCGCCGTCGTGTTCTCGCGCACGTGCTGCAACTACAACCGCAGCACGAGCCACACGGCCAATGTCCTCGGCTGTGCCGAGACCTTGAGCGATGCACACCTTCAGTACGATGTCATCCTCGACCTGGACCTCACCTCAGAAACGCTCCGGAGGTATCGGCTGGTCATCCTGCCGAGCGTCGAGTGCCTCAGCGCCAAGCAGGTTGGCGCCCTCGAAGCTTATGTACGCGAAGGTGGGGCCCTGCTCATCAGCTCGCTGACGAGCCAATGCGACGAGAACGGCACGCTCCTCGACGATTTCCAACTGGCTCGGCTCGCCGGCGTGCATCGCACGAAGCGAAGCTACAAGAAGCCGCTACGCATTCAATACGGCGATGGAGATCCCTTCCCGGTCGACGTTGCCCTCTTCGGCGTGACTGTGGACGAGGGCACCAACATCCTGGCCCGCGCGGCCAAGGGCGACAAGAAGCCCGACCTGCCCGCGCTGGTTCACAAACGCACGGGCAAGGGTCAGTGTTTCTTCACGCCGCTCTCGATCGGGGCACTGAACTACGAGCCGGAACTGACCGTGGGCAAGGAATACGCCTTCACACCCAACGTGCCGGCAAGGGACATGTTCCTCGACGTCGTCCGACGGGCGACGAGAACACCTCTCGCATTCGAACCGGTGGACATCCCGCGGCAGGTCCTGGTAACGGCGTACCGCGTGCCCGACGGCTACGCCGTGCACTTCCTCAACGCAACCGGCGTGCAGCTCAAGCCGGGCGACACCATTCCGAACGCGAAGAAGGGGCAGCCTTTCCCGGCAATCGACGCGCCGCTCGTCTTCGATCTACGGGTCCCGGAGATCAGCAAGGCCCGCGCCGTCTCGCCGGACTACCCGGACAGCCATCCCGTGCAGGTCGAAACGCGTGGGCAGGCCTTCCGCGTGACCGTACCGCCGCATGCCGTGAAAGCCTACACCATCGTCTACTTGAAGTGAGCGGGCGTCATGCGCGTCACTTCTCTCCCTTGTTGCCGAGGAAGCCTTCGTGGAAGAAGACCGGTTTGTATCCGCGCTCGGTGACCCAGCGGATGGCGGCTTCGATGCGCTTGCCGTGGTCGGGGATGTAGTTGGAGTAGAACGGCCAGAAGTACTGCTCGTGGGTGAAGAGGTCCATGATCTCGGCCGTGTTGGGGTCTTCCGCAAGCGGTTGCAGCGTCGGGACGACGCGTTCGACGGGCGTGCTATTGCAGACGATGTCGATCATCGAGAAGACGATACCGCTGTCGAAGTCCATGAGGGCGTCGTGTCGGGAGAGGTACTCCGAGCGATCGGCGTCGACGAGGTAGTTGATGTCCCAGACGCCGTTATGGCACCGGAACATGCCGCTGAGGGCGCGGACGCCGCGTTCGAAGAGCGGTTTGAGGGCGGCGGGCTGCACCATGGCCCAGTGAATGACGGTCGGCGGCGACCACGCTTCCTCGCCGGCGAACCGATGGATCTGCTCGGCCACCTTGTCAAGATCGGCGATCAGGGTCTGCGGCGCGGCATGCTGGTAAGGACGATCGGGCTTGTTGGCGTGGGCGTGAAACGAGAGCGTGAGCCAGTCGGCGTTGTCCTGCCACTCCTTCTTGTAGCGGTCAGGGAACTGCGGCAACTCGAACCCGTCTTCGGTCGTGTAGTAGATGTTGAGCACGAAGCGCGTGCCGAACTCCGCATGGAGCTTGCGCAGCAGGTCGAGGTAGAAGCAATCGAATAGCGAGGGGTAGCCCTTCTTGGCGATATCGCGCAGGAAGAAGCTGTTGTCGTCGATCGAGAAGCGATAGCGCGGGCAGGAGTGCTTGTCCCAGACCACGCGCACCCGATGCTCGCCCCGGCCGGAGGTGCCGGTTGATGCGGCAACGATGTCGGTCTGGCTCTCGCGGAGAACGACATCCGCGGCGAACGCGGTGCCCGTGCGCTTCGCAGGCGCACCATTGACGGTCACTCGATCACCCAGCGGCGCCCGGCCGGTCACGCGAATTCGTAGTCCATCGGCAACCTTCTGACCATGTCTGTGGTTCAGAACGGCACCGTGAAACGGCTCGTCAATTCGCAACGGCGCGGACGGTCCGGCGAGGGCCGCCGCAGGACGTGCGGCCACGATCCCGGCCGCGGTGGTCTGCAGGAAGCTACGTCGTCCGATTCGAATGTTGTTCATGCGCTCGCTGTCCTTCGTATCCTGGAATGTGATCCGAGCGTGGTCGAATGCCGGACCCACAGTCCGCCGCGAACCTACCGATCGATTCGTGCTCGTACTCGATCATGGTAGCGGCATCCGGTCGGCGTGTGTATTGCAGTGCCAAGGGTCGGCCTCTACAGGGCCGCGGAACGTGGCCGCGGGTGGAGCGAAGCGTAACCCGTGGTTGGCCGTGCAACAATCTGCGCCCGCCCCGGAGGGGCGGAGGAGCTGTGCGGCAACGGGCCACGACCTTGCGGAGATTCCTTCGCCCCATCCGGGGCGAAGACGTCGGCGCATCCGCCATCCGGGGGTTCCGCTGCGCTCCACCCCCGGCTATGATCCTGTGCCCCTTCGGGGCTGCGGTGCATGATGCCGTCGAGCTGCCGGAGGGTGCTCTGTCTCCTCGCTTCTGTCTCCTGTAGGTGCGTGACACTTTCGGCGGCCTCCCGACCGCGGGGTGGCATGGGCAGGCGTCGCTCGCTCGCGAGCGAGGTTTGCCCGTGGGGTCGCGCCCCCCCTGCAGACACGGGCAGAACCCAATCCTCGCGGATTGGGCCCTGCCCATGCCACCCGCCGAAAGTGTCACGGACCCGTCTCCTGTCTCCTTCCGATCCCCCGCCTGTGCGTCCTCGTCGCGCGCCGCTATACTCAGACGTCGGGTCGACTGTCGGAGCACACGGAACGGTGAGTGCCGGGATTGGATTGTGATCAGCATGGGTGCGCAAACGGACAACAGTCTTCGCGAACGCGTCTCTGAAGAGCTGCTGCCCTACGTGCGCCGACCGGCTGAGTACATCGGACAGGAGATCAACCAGCTCGTCGAGGCCGGCGATTGGGAGGCCGCTCGCGTGCGCGTGGCCGTCGCGTTTCCGGACGCCTACACCGTCGGCATGTCGCATCTCGGCTGCCAGATCCTCTACTGGCTGTGCAACCACACCGAAGGTGTCTGTGCCGAGCGGGTCTACGCACCGTGGCTCGACGCCGAGCAGCGCATGCGCGAGCGGAAGATCCCGCTGTTTACGTGGGACACACGGCAGCCCGTGCGTACGTGTGACATCCTGGCTGTCTCGCTCCAATACGAGATGGGCTTCACCAACCTGCTGACGCTGCTCGATCTGGCCGGCATTCCGCTGCGTGCGACCGACCGATCCGACGAACATCCGCTCGTCATTGCGGGCGGCCCGCAGGTGGACAACCCCGAGGCGATCGCCCCGTTTCTCGATCTGGTCGTGCTCGGTGACGGCGAGGAGTCGATGAAGGCGATCCTGACGGCCTACCGCGAACTGGCGGACAGCGGTGTCGGACGGCGCGAGATGATCGTGCACATGGCCCGGCGGTTCCCCTGGATCTACGCCCCCGGCCTCTATGATGTCACGTACAACAACAACGACAACACACTGGCTGCGGTCACGCCCAACGTCTCGGGGATCCCGACGAGGATCGCACGCTGCCAGACGCCGGACTTCGAGTCGGCCCCGTTCCCGGTGCGCCCGCTCGTGCCCTATGTGCAAACGGTGCACGACCGCATCAGCATCGAGATCATGCGCGGTTGCCCGCAGCTCTGTCGGTTCTGTCACGCCGGGTATACGAAGCGGCCGCTGCGGCTGCGGAGCGTAGACAAGATCCTGGAGTTGGCGGAGGAAGCGTACTGGGCGACCGGCCAGCAGGAGCTTGGGCTGCTGTCGTTGTCGACGGCCGACTACCCCGACCTGCGGGAGCTGTCGACGCGTATCAACGAGCGGTTCGCCGATCGTATGGTCAACATCTCGATCCCGTCGCTGCGCGTGGACAAGATGCTGGAGAACATCCCGTGGATGGTCGGCTCCGTGCGCAAGTCGGGACTAACCATCGCGGTGGAGGCGGCGCGCGACGACATGCGGGCCGCGATCCGCAAGAAGGTCACGGACGGCCGGCTCTTGGACGGCGTGCGGGCCGCATATGAGGCCGGCTGGCGGAGCGTAAAGCTCTACTTCATGGCCGGTTTTCCCGGCGAACGGCCGGAGGACATCACCGGCATCGTCGATCTTTCACGCGCGGTGTCCGAGGCGCGGCGCGAGGTCGCGGGCGGTCCGGCCCGGGTGAATGCGGCGGTTTCGTGGTTGGTGCCCAAGCCGTTCACGCCATTTCAGTGGGCGGCTCAGCCCGAGCCGGAGTACTTTCGCGAGGTGCGGCGAATCCTGAATCGCACGAACGCGGGCCGGCGGTCGGCGGTGCGGATCAAGACGCACGATCCGGCCCGTTCGCAGCTCGAGGCCGTCTTCGCCCGGGGCGATCGGCGTTTGGCCGACACCATCGAGGCCGCCTGGCGCATGGGTGCGCGCTTCGACGGCTGGGACGAGATGTTCGATCCCGACCTGTGGCTGCGGGCGTTCGAGCAGACCAACATCGACCCGGCGTTTTACGCCCACCGCGAGCGGCCCTACGACGAGCTGCTGCCGTGGGCGATGTTCGACGCCAAGCTCACGCCCGAGTTCCTCGAGAAGCAGTACGACGACGTGTTCGTCCAGATCGACGTGCCGAAGCCGGTGCAGTCCACGTCAGCATGACGGAACGGATCGGCGGATCGACGGCGGTGGCGGTCACGGGGCGGGAACGACGACGGCGATCTCCCACCAGTCTTCCAGCTTGATTCGAACGCGATGGCCGGACTTGCCGGGCAGGATGGTTACGTTCGCAGCCTTCTGCCGGCCTCGGCGGTCGAACTGAAGAACGTGGGGCTTCTGCGGATGGGGCCAGGGGAACTCGCCGGAGACGCAGGTGATGAGCCGTTCTTCTCCGAGCACCCACCCTTCGTGCAACTCACGCGGCGTGAAGGGAAACATGTGGTTGACGGGGCCGTACTCACCGCCGCGAGGCCCGTCGGCGGGGAAGGTGGTGAAGTAATAGTAGTAGAGGAGTCCGTAACGCAGGTGGGCAACGACGGTGCGCACGAAGAAGTCGGCGCCGCGGTCTCGAGAGGGAAAGGAATGACCGAGCCCGATCGGGGAGGCGAGATGACCCTTGGCCAGGCGCCACTGATCCGGCGGACCCTCGGTCCCGAGCGGGTCGTACCCTTGCGTTTCCATGAAGCGAGACGTGGGCAAGTCCTGGAGTTCGCTCACCGCGGGCTGCGAGTTGCAGACGACTGCTTTGCCTCGCCCGAGAGCGAACTGCACCCATTCGCGACGGGCGTTTGCGCTGAGCAGACTGACGTCGCCGAGCTTCTTCACCACGCGCCCGTCCGTGCCCAGCTCGACGGTCCGGCCGTCCCAGCGGTCGTGGGTGTACCGATCGCGGCCCGTGCCGTAGGCCCCGCTGAACTGATCGATGTAGACACCGTCGAGGCCAACGTCGTCGAGGAGCCAGCGGAGTTGCTCGAGCATGTGGCGGTGTCGGTGGTTGTCGAGCGTGGGATAGACCATGAGATTGAGCGCGGGCCGCGCCCGGTAGTGCCCGACGTACCAGCAATCAAGGAGGACATGCCCATCGGCGTTGCGGATGCAGGAGTCGCGCCACGGTGAAGCGTCGATGCGGGCGGTCATCTCCGGTGTGGCGATCTGGCCGTACTTGCCACCCACATTGCGTCCTATGGGCCAGCCCTCGCCGGGAATGGTATCTGCGAAGAAGGACAACGGGACGGGGACGAGATTGGTCTCGATGGAAGCGAGGCATCGGGCGTCGGGAACGATTCCCTTGATGAATCGGCAGGCATCGGTGATCAGCTTCCGGTACTCGTCTCGGGAAAGGGTCCAACCGTTGTAGTACTCGAACCAGGGGGTGAGCGCGAACAGCCCAAGGCGCTTGCGGGCCAGAAGCGCCTTGGCTTCCTTGCGTCCAGCCTCGGTCGTGAGCTTGCGGGCGTCGAAGAACTCCCATGGACCGTCAATGGTGAAGTTGACCTTCCAGTCGCGGCGGACTTGATTGATGAAGTCGAAGTAGCCGGGCGAACCGGGATACAGCGACCAGCACAGCGTGCAGGTCTCGTGTGGCTCGAGTCCGATCCGGCCGGCGGTGAGAGAAGCCGTGTTGGCCTCGACGCGCGTGGCATGCTGCAACCGAAGAGCATTGTCCACGGCGACGAGGCCGAGCCCGGTCTTGGCCTGAGCGACGAAAACCGTGGGGTTCTCGGGAAACCGGCCGGCACCGTGCGCCGGTTCGTCGAGGCCATTGAGGCGCACGGTCTGCGGAAAGCCGGGCGTGATCACGGTATGCCGAACCGCCACTCCGATGACACGATCCGTCTTGTTGGTGAGGTCGTCGGTGAT
Source organism: uncultured Planctomycetales bacterium (assembly GCA_964391465.1). Classification (GTDB taxonomy): domain Bacteria; phylum Planctomycetota; class Phycisphaerae; order UBA1845; family CAYMME01; genus CAYMME01. The sequence goes on along the minus strand of CAYMME010000042.1, from coordinate 3,025 downwards.
CTCGATCGACGCGGGCTTGCGGGCGATCGTTCGGCGAAGGTCGTACAAGCCGGCGTCCGCGCGGACGGAGAGGGTTTCGGGAGATGCGGTGACGACGGGACGCCAGCCGGATTCACCGTCCGCATCGGACCGGCAGGCGAGATGGTTGTACCCCATAGCGGGGTCACGCGGATAGGAGAACGCGGATTCGACGAAGTACGATTCGCCGTCGATATGAATCTCCACGCCACCTCCCGCAGGTACGCGGAGCGCGGGGCCCTTTCCAGGCAGCGCTGTTCCCGGAAGCTCGGTGCGCCGAGTGAGACGCGTGTCGTACAGACTCTTGATCCGGGCCGTAGGCACGTGTCCGATGGCAACATCATCCACAGCCATGTGGCATTCTGGCGGTGGGTTCCCCTTCCAGTATTCCTTGATGGCGGTGCTGATGAGGGTCACTCGGTTCGGCCGGTTCGCGTGGGCCACGTCACTGACGTCGAGCAGATACCAGTACCCTTCCTCGCGATCGGTGATGACCCGCGCCTCGATGCCGGGTTTGGGCGGGCCGAAGAAGAGTTGCAGACAAGGCGTGCCACCGCGCGACTGGAACACCGGCACATGTTGGTACCGCGGATCGGTCGTGGTGAAGGCGGCGCGCCGGTTGAGGACTCGCGGGTGCTTGTCCTTTGTCTGCTCCTTCAGCAAGGTGTTGTTGAAGCGAATCGCCAGGTAGTGGCCCCAGCCGGCCGGGCGCTCGGCATGAAGCCGCGCCCGAAAACGCAAGCACAGTACGCCATCGGGATCGCCGCCGAGGGCGGGTAGATCCAGGACGTGCTCGGTCGGCGTTTCGTCAATTGGAATCCGGATGGGCTCGGGCGTCTGCCAGACGTCCTGCCACTCAAGGTTGGCGGCAAACGGACGAACCTGACCCATCGCAACGGCGCCACAACCGCCGCAGCCAACGACGAAGGCCAACATCAGTTTGGCAACGCGCCGCCCGATCACCCTCGTGTCGCCTCTCACGATCGATACCTCTTCACTTCGCCACGAGCGGGCCGGCGAGTTCCTTGACGTAGAAGAGTCGTCCCGGCCTGGTGGCCATGTAGCTGCTCGGAATCCAGGGCGTGGGTTTCTGGTGGAGTGTCATCCACAGGGTTACCCCCTGCCATTGCATGCCGCGACCGAAGATGCCTTCCGCTCCGCCGATAGCGGTGTCGGTCTTGAGGAACAGCCCCGGTCCGATCGTGTTGGCGAAGGCAGGCACGCGGGTCATACGGCTTTTGAAGGAGTGTATCGCGTTCTGCTCGACGGTCAGCGGGTGCAGCTTGACCGCCAGTCGGTGTTCTTGGCGCTTCCACTCGGCTTCCGACTTGAAGTCGGCCGCGAAGTGCGGCTCCCAGAACGCGATGTGGCAGGCCCGGCCGACGCCGTAGATGACGGCACTCCGCGCACCGCGCCGCTTCAGATCAGCGATTCGCCTGCCGTAAGCGGGCAACGTCCTCTTGTGTGCGAAGTGGCGCTGTCGCTTCGGCACGGTGAGCTTTCCGAGCGGGGCGTAGAACACGTCTTCCATTGCTCCCTGAAACGCCCCGGGCGCGTTCGGCCGCGGGGTGTTGCCACGAGCGTCGGACCACTCATCCATGTTGAAGCCATGCACGTGGCCGGCCGAGACGCCCCACTCCTTCAGGAAGTAGACCGTCCAGCGATACATCCCCAGGGGGCCCACCGGCAGAATCAGGATCAGCGGCCGCTTCGACTCACGGGCTCGACGGATGGTGACGGCGATCTCGTGGCCCATCATCACTTCGAAGTCTTCGACGCTCTCGCAGGCCACCAACTCGAACCGGCGATGCCACCAGCGCTCGCGCTTCTCAATCCGAGTCGGATCATCCTTGATGCAGCTATCTATCGCAGCCAGATCCCAACCCGCGGGGTAGAACGACTCGAGCAGTGAACCCTTGATCGTGCTCGGTAGATCCATGGGGCCTCCTGTTCTGCGCAAGAGACTTCCGACCCTGCGCCGCGGAGCGAGAAGCTACCATTCGCGCGGCCTGCGGGCAAACGGAGGCGTCAGAGCGAGTTCGTCAGTTGGCGATCTTGACGTGGTCCCGGCGAGGGCGAGGACGCTATTGCAGGACCAGTAGCGTAACGGGTTTCCAGATGCCGCCGGCTTGCTTCTGGTTGGTGACTTGCACGGTGATCTGATTCTGGACTCCCCAGCGGGCAGCTTCGGTCGCGTCGAGACGGAAGGGGATGTCCCAGCCCTTGAGACCCAGGTCGTGTTCGCCGATGTGGGTACCGTTGAGCCAGACGCGGGCGGTTTCGTCCACGGCGCCGAATAGGATCTGGACGGCGGTCATGTCGGCGGGCTTTGGGGGAAGGGCGAAGGTGCGCCGATACCATGCTGTGCCGGTGTAGTCGTAGCCGGCCTTCTGCCAGGCTTGTTCGATGGCGATGGGCGCCCAATCGGAATCGTCGAGGTTCGGTGAGTACCAACGTTCGGCATGCCCCTTCTGCTGCGAATCGCGCTTGAACCGCCAGTCATTCTTCGGAAGGGGGATTCGCTGAACGACCGCGAGTTCGTTCGTGTCTTCCTGGAACAGTGCTTCGATGTTGCGGATGAAGCGGCTCTCCACGATCGCATTGTCAATGTAGGCGGACACGAACCGGTTCTTCGGGTCCTTTCGGAACGCGATGAGTTGCCGCATGGCCTGTCGGGCCTTGCTCAGCTTTGCGGGGTGGGCCAGGGGCGCTTGGCCGGTTTCCGCGTCGGGGCCGTCGTAGTCGAGAAGCCCGTAGATCCGGGTGGCGAGGAGCGCGTGGTCCAGGCCCGCTTGCAGGAACCGCACACGCTGCGCGAACTCGGGGAGGCGATGCTCGCGCGCTTTCGCCAAGGCCTTGTCCAAGATGGCTTGGGCGGGGCGGTAGACCTCCGGTGAATACGCCAGGTAGTGGCCTCTTGGACGGCGCAGCTTCTCCAGAGCGCTGCTGGTCTTGCTGATGCTCGGTCGCGTGCGCGCGTACTTCTCCCAGTAGTCGAAACACTCCT